>JAJBVC010000009.1 GCA_020860025.1 Clostridiales bacterium
GAAAATATAGTTGCAACTTTACCGCAGGAAACTTATAATGAAAGTGAATTTTGCACCCAGGTTGAAAACAGCATTGTCGTCAGTGCTGTGAATGAATATAATCCGCTTTTATAATATTTTTTATAATATTTAAAGATGTTTCGCCTCTTATCGGCGGCGGATTCACTCTTGATTTAAGCGACGGAGGTAAAAATAATGGATGATTTCAAAAAAAATATAAGTGAGCTTTTTGAGGGCTGGAATACAATTCCAAACTGGCTGTCTTTTATAAGAATTGCTCTTATACCCGTGTTTGTTGTACTCTTTCTTAAGGGTTACGTTCTTGTGGCTGTTATTATAATGATATGCACTGCGTTTACAGACCTTTTTGACGGCAAGATTGCACGGAAGTTCAACCAGGTCTCAAATCTCGGAAAACTGCTTGACCCTATTGCAGATAAACTTTCGCAAATGGCTATAGTAATCGTTCTTATCGTTACATATTGGGATAATGCGATTCGTTATCTTTTTATGTTCTTTATTGCAAAAGAGCTGATTATGATTTTAGGCGGCGCTCTCCTTCTTTCAAAGGGACTGAGGCCGACTGCCGCTGAAATATGGGGCAAGGTCGCTACAAATGTCTTTTATATCGCAATGATTTTCATTCTTGCATTCGGAAAAGACGGCGCACTGTGCGACATAACAGGCTTTACATTGCCCAATGTTGTTACGTGGATTTTAGTTACAATATCGGCAATATGCACTTTAATTTCACTGCTCGGATACGCTCCGGGATTTATCCGTCAGTTGAAAGAAAATAAAAATCAGCCCAATTCTGATAAATAATTTTTTCTTATTGGGCTTAATATATTAACTACTTTCAGAGGTGATTTGATGAAACAGCAAATGTGTTCACGCTGCGGCGAAAGACCCGCTGTCGTATTCATACAAAAAATGGAGGGTGACAAGGTAACTCCCGAGGGACTTTGTATAAAATGCGCAAGAGAGCTTAACGTAGGCTCAATCAATCAGATGATTGACAAGATGGGCATTTCCGATGAAGAGCTTGAAATGGCTTCCGAACAAATGACAAGCTTTATGGAAAATATGGAAGATTTCAATTTTGAAAATCTCGGCGAAATGTTTGACCCCGAAAATATGGAAGGCGCTCAAACCTTGCCTATTTCAAATTTGTTCGGCGGCGACGCTCTTGAAACGCAGAATGATACGGATAATAAAGGAAATTCAAAAAAGCGATCAAAGCGTCCTAAAAAGAATTCTCAGGACGATTCGAGAAAGTTCCTTAACATGTATTGCAACAATCTTACACAGCGTGCCAAGGAGGGCAAAATCGATAATATAATCGGCAGGGAAAGCGAGATTGCCCGTACTATTCAGATTCTTTGCCGTCGTACAAAGAATAACCCTTGTTTAATCGGCGAGCCGGGTGTCGGCAAAACAGCGATAGCAGAGGGACTTGCAATAAAAATAGCCAAGGGAGAGGTTCCCGCACGCCTTGCCGATAAAGAAATCTATTTGCTCGATTTAACCGCTCTTGTTGCCGGAACGCAGTTCAGAGGTCAGTTTGAGGGCAGAATTAAAGGCCTTGTTGACGAGGTTAAGCACGAGGGCAATATTATTCTTTTTATTGATGAGATTCATAATCTTGTCGGTACCGGTGACTCAGAGGGAACAATGAATGCCGCCAATATTCTCAAGCCTGCTTTGTCACGAGGAGAAATTCAGGTTATCGGCGCAACGACGTTTAACGAGTATCGTAAGTATATTGAAAAGGACGCTGCGCTTGAACGCCGATTCCAGCCTGTTAAAATTGAAGAACCTTCTATTGATGACGCTTATCGTATGCTTTTGGGAATTAAAAATTATTATGAGGATTACCATAAGGTTCAGATTTCCGATTCGTTGGTTTATAAGGCTGTTACAATGTCAGAGCGTTTTGTTACGGACAGGTATTTGCCCGATAAGGCTATAGATTTGCTCGATGAAAGCTGCACAAGCGCTAATTTGAGAAATCCTGCAATCAGCCAATATCAGATTAAACTCGATAAAAAGAAAATGCTTGAGGAGAACATAGATAAGCTCTCATCTCCCGAAGAAAACGATGTTATTGATTATGAGCTTATCACGAAGCTTAAAAGCGAGATTTTCCAGCTCGACGCCGAATTACCTGAGCTTAAAGAAAAAGCGGCTGATAATCAGGTCTTAGAGGCTGATTTGGCAAAGGTTATTTCTCTTTGGACAGGTATTCCCGCAACTAAGATTGAAGAAACAGACGTTCAAAAGCTTGCTTCACTCGAAGATGAGCTTAAATCGCATATCATAGGTCAAGACGACGCTATCGAAAAGGTTGCAAATGCTGTTCGCCGTGGCAGAATACAAATAAGCCCTAAGAAAAGACCTCAGTCGTTTATCTTTGTAGGGCCTACGGGCGTAGGTAAAACCGAGCTTGTTAAAAGACTTGCCGATGCACTTTTCGATACTCCCGACAGTCTTATCCGTCTTGATATGTCGGAGTTTATGGAAAAATTCAGTGTTTCAAGAATTATAGGCTCTCCTCCGGGATATGTAGGCTATGACGATGCGGGTCAGTTAACCGAAAAAGTTCGCAGAAAGCCGTACAGCGTTATCCTTTTTGATGAGATTGAAAAGGCTCATAAGGATGTGCTTAATATACTTTTGCAAATCCTTGATGAGGGCAGAATTACAGACGCACAGGGAAGAACTGTTAATTTTGAAAATACGGTTATAATAATGACTTCAAATGCAGGTTCGACAGATTCTGCCGCTCTCGGCTTTAATAAAACGACAGCCGATGTTAATAAAGAAGTTACGATGAAAGCTCTTGAGCGTTTTCTTCGTCCCGAATTTCTCGGAAGAGTTGATGAAATTGTTGTATTTAACCAGCTTTCCCACGATGATTTTGAGAAAATTGCGTGTCTAATGCTTGACGAGCTTGTTGAAAGCTTGAAAGATAAGGCGATAGAGCTTAAATATGATGAGAGTGTTCCCGTATTTCTTGCAAAGGAAGCGTTTGGCTCCAAGAAAAATGCACGAGGCTTGCGTGACGCTGTTCGCAGACTCGTTGAGGAAAAGCTTGCAAACGCAATAGTTTTCAATCAGGATGTAAAAATTGAGCGCTTTACGTTGTCCGCAAGTGAAAAAATTGAAATAAAAATCAACTAATTTAAAAAAAGTACTTGACACTTCGGCGGTCTTTAGTTATAATAATGACCGTCGCAATGCGGGTGTAGTTCAATGGTAGAATCCCAGCCTTCCAAGCTGGTCGTGTGGGTTCGATTCCCATCACCCGCTCCACTTTTTGCGCTGATAGCTCAGCTGGATAGAGCAACTGCCTTCTAAGCAGTAGGTCGGGGGTTCGAGTCCCTCTCAGCGCACCATTAAGCTGAGTATAACAGCGCTTCGGTGCTTTTTATATATGGTGGGATTAGTTCAGTTGGTTAGAGCGCCAGTTTGTGGCACTGGAGGTCATCGGTTCGAATCCGATATCCCACCCCACTTTTTATAATTGCCCTAAACAATGGGGTGTAGCCAAGCGGTAAGGCAACGGACTTTGACTCCGTCATGCGTGGGTTCGAATCCCGCCTCCCCAGCCAAACACCTCTACAATAGGGGTGTATACGATCCATTAGCTCAGATGGCAGAGCACTTGACTTTTAATCAAGGTGTCCGGGGTTCGACTCCCCGATGGGTCACCAAAAAAACTCTTGAAATTCCTTTTGGGATGTTTCAAGAGTTTCTTTTTAATAATCAATATTCAACCGTAACCGTATCGAGAGTAGGGGCTGACGTTAAAATTTTACCGCTATCATCAAAGTTTATTTTATCGTACGCAAGAAGCTGAACATCTTTTTGATTTTCGAGCGTAATATGATAAGCTGTCCATAACTCATCATCAATACCTATAAATACAGAGTTGTGACCGCTTTGAATGATTTTGCCTTTAGGCTTTATAATCGGATTTCTTTCGTCTTTAATCCACGGGCCGTTTATATTGTCGCTGTAAGAAACGCCTACTTCATATGAACGGGTAAACGAGGAATAAAAACAGTAGTATTTTTTGTTATGCTTAAATATAAAAGGCGCTTCAATCTTAGTGTCCCATCCGTTTTCCGACGGCTTGACAATGCTGATTTCTTTTCCTTTGACGCAGCAATTTTCAAGGTCAATTTCAAGTGCAAAAATGCCAAGATTATTGCAAAATGAAATATAAGTTTTATTATCATCATCTGTAAAGAGATTTGCGTCGTTTCCGCTTACGCTGTCAACATTTTCAAGCTTTGGAAAATAAGATGAAACAAGCGGCGTTTTTTTATTAAGAATTTTGTATTCGCCGTTAATCTGTTCGCTTACCGCCACAAGAGGGTTTTGACCTATTTTAAGGTCGTCGTTTCGACAGTTGACCGTAAGAAAAAATTTGCCGTTTTTCTTATGAATTTCAGGAGCCCACCAGTAATCTCTGAACCAGTCGTCATCTTTTGCGTCTGAGCGTTTTAATATAAATTTTTCCTCTTTGAAATGCAGCAGGTCGTCACTGCTCCAAAGCATAACGCCTTTGCTTTTTCCGTTCCAATACGGCGGCGTTGTGCCGGTTAAATAATATTTTCCGTTTTCAAAAATTATAAACGGGTCACGTATATTTTTTACGGTATCGGCGCTTATCGGATTTTTATATTTAAATTGTTTCATAAGCTCACCTCAACTGTAATTTTATATATAATTGGAATATTATGTCAAGTAATATGCGCTTTGTTTATATTTTTTTAATAAAAAATTTATCTAAATATTGAACTTGCTATTGTAAATTTAATCAAAACGTGAGATAATGGTTATAAAATTTTAGTGCTTAAAATGATAATTTATCTTTTTACATATTTAGGTTATTAAATATATTCGGGAAGTTCAGGTATGCTAAATCAGTTTTCAAGAACTCAGATGCTTTTGGGACAAGAGGCAATGCAAAGCCTTGCAAAAAGCAGAGTTGCAATTTTCGGTATAGGCGGGGTCGGCGGAAATACGGCTGAGGCTTTAGTCAGAAGCGGAATCGGCGCTGTTGATTTAATAGATAATGATAAAATCAGCATTACAAATATTAACCGCCAGATTTTCGCAACGATGAAAACTATCGGCGAATATAAGGTTGACGCAGCCGAGGCTCGTTTACTTGAAATCAATCCCGACGTTAAAGTCACTAAGCATAAAAAGTTTTATATGCCTGACACTCAAAACGAATTTGATTTTACAAAATATGATTATATTGTTGATGCGATTGATACGGTCACAGGCAAAATAACACTTGCAAAAAACGCTCAAAAATACGGCGTTGCGATTATAAGTTCAATGGGTGCCGGCAATAAGCTTGACCCTACTAAATTTGAGGTTGCCGATATTTATGATACGTCGGTATGCCCCTTGGCAAGAACGATGAGGAGAGAGCTTAAAAAGTGTGGGATTAAAAAGCTCAAGGTGGTTTATTCAAAAGAGCCTGCCTTGACTCCGATAGGCGATACGGCAATAAGCTGTAACGATAAAAGCGAATATTCTTTTGATACTGCAAATGATTCTGTTCAAAGGCGTCAGGTGCCCGGCAGTAATGCCTTTGTACCTCCGACAGTCGGTCTGATTATTGCGGGAGAAGTTATAAAGGATATTGCGATAAGACGGTAACCGTCTGTGACTTTGAAAAGAGATAGCGATGAGCAATCAAACGGTCAAACCAAAAAAATACTTAACATTAAAGGAACGCATATGCTATACAGTAGGTGCGTTCGGCAGATCGGGAATTTACACACTGATGTCTATGTTTACATTAGTGTTTTTCCAAAACGGCGCCGGTTTAACCCTTAAACAAGGAACGGCAATTATACTTATAGGCAGAGTCTTCGATGCTATTAACGACCCTGTTATGGGTATGATTGTTGACAGAACAAAATCAAAATGGGGCAAAATGCGTCCGTATTTGCTCTTTGCTCCCATACCTATCGCCATATGTACAATACTTCTTTTTACCGCTCCGTTTGAATACGGTTCAACAGCGGCATTTGTGTGGGCGCTTGTAACGTACATTTTATGGGGTGTTGCTTTTACTATTCAGGACGTTCCGTTTTGGGGACTTTCATCTGTTATTACTCCGCTTGAGAGCGAAAGAACATCGTTTATTTCAACGGCTCGTTTAGGCTCGACCTTCGGCGGAATACTTCCGGCATTGCTCGTTCCTATTTTGTATCAAAGCAATATGGGCTACACAAAAGGCTTCTTTGTAAGCGGCGTTATTTTTGCACTTCTCGGCTGCGGACTTTCAATTCTGATTTTCTTTGTTTCAAAGGAAAGAGTTCCAAAAAGCGATAATACACCGTCATTTAGAGAAACGTTTGCCGTTTTGCGTAAGGATAGGCTCCTTATTATCGTAATTTTTGCCAGTATTTTAGGCTCTACAATGGTTACGGCAAATCAGTGCGCAGACTATATAGGCAATTATCTTGTTATTCAAAATTATACTGATTTCAGTCAAATATTCGATTCGGCAGGTAATCTTCTTTCTAACGTAGATGCCGCAGCAGCGTATGACTTTTGGATTCCGAGAGGAACGATTGTTACTACTCTTACGGTTGCGATAGGCGTTGGTATGGTACCCGCTATGGCAATTTTCCCGGCTTTGCGTAAAAAGTTTTCACTTAAGCAAATTTATATCGGTTCCGCAGTTTTTGGACTTGTAGTTCATCTTCTTTGCTACGTTGTAATTGCGGCTGATGTTACGAATTTCAGCATTTATGTTCTTTGGATTTTCCTGTTCTTAATGGGAATTCCGCTTGGTATTTACAATGTAATTACATATGCTCTTATTGCCGATTCCGTTGATTACCTTGAGTGGAAAACAGGGGAGAGACACGAGGGCGTTTGCTTCTCATTCCAGACGTTTTTGTCTAAGGTAAATGCCGCTATTGCAACATTTGTTTTCGGTCAGTTGCTTGATACTACCGACTTTAAGGCTGTAGACAATTCGCTTGTTGATGTTGAGGGAAGACAGATTTTCTTCCAGCAGTCAGTTGAAACGCAAAAGGTACTTCTTGCACTTGTTACAATCGTGCCCGCTGTAGGATTTTTACTTACAATTATTCCTATGCTGTTTAATGACTATACAGGAAAAACAAAGGAAAATGCACAGCTTCAGCTTGAAGAGGCAAGAAAAGAAAAAATGCAGGAAACAGAGTGAAAATAAAACAGTTATAATTATACCAAAAAATCTTTTTTACATTCTTACAGACTGAATGCCGTAACGATTTACTATCGTTACGGCATTGTTTTATAATTATTGATTCTTTATTATTACGGTATTGCTCTATTCTACACCTTTGAGTGATGTAACCATATCAAGTTTTTCTATATGCTTTGCAAATAAAAGAGAAACAAGAAGCGAAACGCCGACAGTTATTGCCGTACAAATTAAAAATGACGGCAGGCTTAATTTAACCATCATATCGAATTCATCACCTGATGCGGAAATCATCGAGTACGTTAAGTAAAGTCCCGACGGTATTCCGAGTATTACTCCGACAATCGAGAAAAGCAAATTTTGAATTAAATTGAAATTCAAAATTTTACCTGTTGAAAATCCTATTACTTTAAGCGTTGTATTTTCACGTTCCTGTTCGGTGAATGTAATTTGACCGTGGTTATAAAGAACAACGACCGCCAAAATAACAGCAAATAAAATCAATATTCCAACCAGCATATTCATTGTTTGCATATAATTATCCCAAAATGCGTGAAGCTCGTCACTTGTTACAACTTTTGCTACATTATTATTTTGATAATCTGTAAGGCTTAGCAATGTATCAACGTAAGTAGGAGTAAATTCATAACCGAGCTCTTCAAGAGTATTTCTCGTTATAACCATCCCCTGATTCATCGGCGTTCTTGAAATTATCGTTACTTTCGATTTTACCCAAGTGTCTGATGTGTAAATATGCCATTCGATTTCATCACCGGCACTAATGCCTAAAGCGTCAGCCGTTTTTTTAGACAGCGCCACAGTGTTATCATCCGGTGTTATTTGATTTCTGTTTGTGTCGGTAATGTAAAAGCAACCGCTCCCGTCAACGACCGTTATTGTCTGCGTTTTTTTAACTTCGTTTGCACGTACTTCAATAGCACTTGTCATAATCAGCTCGCCTTCAACGTCGTTTGCAATCGCTTCGGCATCGTCAATGCTTGCCCAAGAGGTGAGAGTAAGCCGTGTTTGCTGAACCTGAATTTCTTGATACATCCACTGTTCCATATCGTTCATACAGTCTTGCATAGAAAACGCACATATAAGCAAAGCCATACAGCCTACCGTTCCGGCTATACCCATCAGCGTTCTGACTTTTCCTCTCGTAATACTGCGCCAAGCTCGGCGAAAGCTGAAATTAAGTTTTTGCCAGCCGTTTGATTTTTCAAGTTTTGTAAGTCTGAATTTTTTAGGTGCTTTCGGTCTTAAAGTTGACGCAGGGCTTTCACCAAGCATACTGTAAACAGTTAAAAATGTTGTAAGAGTGCAGGCTGCCACAGTTCCTATTGCAACAAATAAAAATGAAATGTCAAAGCCTGATTTCCATTCGGGCAGAGTGTAAAAGCTCGACATCGAGTCGTAAAAAAGATAGGGCAGAGTGAGCGGACCCGCAATCAGTCCGAGTAAAGAGCCGATAAGCGATGTCCAAAAGCCGTAATTTACATAGTGCAAAACGATTCTTGAATTTGAAAAACCAAGTGCTTTAAGCGTTCCTATTTGCGTTCGCTGCATCGCAACAAGCCTGTTCATACTTGTGATAATTGCAAGCATTGCAATCAGCATAAAAACAATAGGGAAGACAGCGCCCATCATCTTGTGCTGGCTCATTTCGCTGTCAAGCATTATAATTCCGTCTGTTTCATTTCTCGTGGTGTAAGCGGAATAGTTTGCGCCGAGTACTCTGTCAATTTCATCGGATAAATCCGACGCATCCGTTGATGACGTAAATATTATCTGAGTAAACGGTATCATATCGTAAAACTCGCTTGCGTCGGCTTTTTCAAGCATTTTAATTATGCTGTCTTTTGAAAAGGTTTTAATTAAATCGGCGTATTGTGCTATTTCTTCACTCTCGCTTGAAAATTCATCTGCAAGTTCAGCGACTGATTTATCGCTCGTTTTTATATAATTGATAAGATATTCTTTAATAGGTACTGATTTATATGAGCAATAAGCAAAGCCTATATTATTATAATCGGGCCATAAATCGTTTTCGTTTGCATAATACTGATATTCACTGCTGTAAACAAGTCCCGCAACTTCAAGAGTAAACGGTACGCTTTCAAAAATAAACGTATAGCTGTCGCCGACGTCAAGTCCTTTAGCCTCGGCAAATCTGACGTCAAGCCACATTTTACCCTGCAAATCGGTATCAATTTCATCTCCTTTTACAACAAGAGGCATACAGATTGAATTTTCGTTCAAACCATAAAGGTATACGGTCGGACTGTATTCGTCATCACCTGTAACTTCCGCATAGCATCTCTTTTGAGCCGATGTAACGCCGTTTATATTTTTTACCTTTTCAAGGTCGCTGTCTGTAAAACTTTCTCCCCAAATCCAGCCGTCGGCAAGATTAGTTTCTTCATAATATTTCTCTCTGTAATTTTCAACGCCCGCCCATTCGCCGCCGACACCTGTAAAAATAAATACACCGAGAAATGCCATAAGTAAAATTGAAGCGAATTGCAATTTGTTTTGCTTCATATCCTGAAGCATTTTTTGCCTAAGCATTACCAAACCACCTCGCTGATTTTCTTTGGATTATCATTGAGAGCTGTTTCCCGAATCCTGCCGTTTTTGACGTGAATGACTTTATCAGCCGCCTCGGCAAGAGCGGAATTGTGTGTAACGATTATGACAGTTTTCTTCTGATTACGACACAGATTTTGCAAAAGCGTTAATATTTGTACTCCCGTTTCGCTGTCAAGTGCGCCCGTAGGCTCGTCGCAAAGGAGCATTTTCGGATTTTTACTGATAGCTCTTGCGATTGACACACGCTGCTGTTCACCACCCGAAAGCTGCGACGGAAATTGATATTTATGGTCAAGCAAACCGACCTGTTCAAGTGCGTCTTTTGCCGGCAATGCGTTTTTGCAAATATCGCAAACAAGCTCAATATTTTCAATAGCGGTCAGCGTCGGTATAAGATTGTAGAACTGAAAAACAAATCCAACGTCAGACGCACGGTATTCCGTGAGCTTTTTGCTGTTCAATTTACAAATATTTATCCCGTCAACAATTATTTCACCGCTCGTTACGTTTTCCATACCGCCGAGGAGATTAAGAAGCGTTGATTTTCCTGCACCGCTCGGGCCGAGTATTACAACGAATTCACCCTCATCAACGGTAAAGCTTGCACCGTCAAGAGCGTTTAGTATATGCGACCCTGTAAAATATTTTTTTGTTACATTTTTAAATTCTATATAAGCCATTTTTTCTCCTTTACAAACAAGTTAGTCTAATCTAACCAAATATAAGTTAGCACAGACTAACCCAAAAGTCAAGTAAAAAATAAAATGCCGAAACCTTCGTTCCGACATTTACTGAAAATTTTATTTTATTTTAAACCTTCTTAACTTTAATTTGATAAATTTTATCCCACCTGAATAATCTCGTTAAAAACGGCTGTCATTTTTTTACTTATGTTAAGGTCAAGATGAAGCGAGCCGAAATACCAGTGCATATAATCGACATTTTGCATAAGCTCCTGTAAATAAGTGTTAAGTGGAGTTATAAGAATATCACGATTAGTGCGCTGTCTGAGTATGTCCTTTGCGATTGTAGGCGCTTCATAAGTCAAAATATAATTTATATTTTTATCTGTTTCTTTAAGGTTTGACACTCCGTTTTTCAGTTCCTCTGCGCTCGGAAGTTCGCTTTCCCACCAGCTGACATTTTTGCTTCGCATATCGGCGTCGTCGCTTTCACCGCCGCCCATAACGAAAAAAGTTTTGCCCTCAAAAGTGAAAATTTCACCTCTCATCAGATGATAAATATTGTCAGCAATTTTGTGAGAATTACCGCCTTTCCAGCGATAGGGCGAATAGCTGTTTAAGACGTCAAAATTTTCGTGAGCGCCGTCTACAAAGTAGATTGTGTACTTTCTTTTTTTCAGCCATTCAAGTTTTTTTTGCTCCTTAGGGTCGTTAGGATCCCAAATAAAACCGAAATCTCCGCATACAATAAGTGTGTCCTTATCACCGAGCTTTGACAGCTTAGGATTTTTAAATGCTGAAATATCGCCGTGTGTGTCTCCTGTAATATAAATCATACATATTCTCCAAAAAAATATAAATTACTCTTTAAATCGTTGCATAAAAATGTTAAACTACTAATATAATATATTTTTCTTAAAAAGGTGTCAAGTGGTATGAAACGAACTCTTAGTTTATTTTTATCATTTTTTATAATAGTATCAGTTATTTTTTCGTTTTCAAGTGTAAGCGCAAGTGCCGCTACGTATGAGCCTGACGGTGAAATTTATGCCGAGGCTTATATGCTTATCAACCTTGACGACTCGTCTTATCCCGTAGTTGCTCAGAAAAATCAGGATGAAAAGCTTTATCCCGCATCTCTTACAAAAATAATTACGGCTATGGTTGTGCTTAATAATGTTGAAGATTTAAGCGAAACAACAACTGTCAGTCAAAATGCTTATGAATCTTTGCTTGGTACGGGAGCGCAGGTTGCGGGACTTGAGATAGGGGATACGCTCACCATTGAACAGCTTCTTTATCTTACAATGGTACATTCTGCCTGCGATGCCTGCCGTGTGCTTGCCGAATACGTCAGCGGAAGTGAAGATGCGTTCGTTGAGGAAATGAACAAATGGGTTGCATCGCTCGGATGTGAAAATACTCATTTTACAAATCCCGACGGCTTGCATGACGAAGACCATTATACTACAGCAAGCGATATGGCGACTATCACCTTGGAAGCGTTAAAAAACAGCGATTTTGTAAAAATTTCCACCGCTACGGAATACGAATATGACGGCGTAACTTATTCGCACACAAACTTAATGCTTCATTCCGGCTACGTTACGTATTATTATGAATATGCTCAGGGCATAAAAACAGGCTCGACAGATGAGGCTGAATATTGCGTTATAACCAAAGCGTCTAAAGACGGCTACAATTATCTCGCCGTTGTAATGAAGTCCCCACAGCAAAAAATCAACGGTGAATCATACGAAACCAAATGCTCTTTTGTTGATGCGAAAACCTTGTTTGAGTGGGCGTTTGACAGCTTGAAATATTCAACGTTTGTTCGTGCCGACGAGGTTGTAAGTGAAGTGACAGTTGAAAACGGTAAAAATGCCGACACTGTTCAGCTTGTCGCAAAAGAAGACGTGAATGTAATCGTTCCGTCAGGGCTTGATAAGTCGGCTATAATAATCGAAACCGTGGAAAAGCCAGAATCGGTAAGTGCGCCGATAACAAAAGGCGATTACGTTTGCACCGCAAATATAATTTACGGCGATGAGGTGGTTGCAAGCGTTGAACTTGTCGCCGCCGATGATATTGAACTTTCAACATTTTTAAAAGTATTTAACGCAGTCAAAAGTTTTCTTGGCTCTACAGTCGTAAAAATAATTCTTGTCGTTATAGTGCTGCTTATTCTGATTTATATTTATCTTGTTTACAGCAACTATCGCAAGAAAAAGAAACGCCGTCAAAAGAAACTTGAGGCACGATTGGAAGAAGAACGTAAGTCGGGAATTGATGATTTACCCCCGCCGAGAAGATAAAAACAGACACATATGTATGGCGTAAAGAGTGGTGGACACTTCATATTGATAAATTGGATTTGTCATAGGAGATATGATTATGGACAATGCAGAACGCAAAAAACAAGGGCTTCCTTATTGTTACGATGATCCTGATTTGTTAGGAGATCAACATATTTATCAGAATAAAATGTGTGAGTATAATCAAACCTTACCAACTGAAACAGAGAAACGGCAGAATCTTTTAAATGAGGTTTTTGCGGAAATAGGTGATGGTTGTACGGTTGAGACGCCATTGAATGCAAACTGGGGATGTAAACATGTTCATCTCGGAAGGG
>JAJBVC010000004.1 GCA_020860025.1 Clostridiales bacterium
CAATCTATCTCTTTCATTATCATAATTTACAATATCTCTAATATAGCGATATCCATATTTTTCGTACAGTCCAATGTGTATTGACGGAATGTATGTTTTGTTAAATCCTTTTTCTTTGCATGTTCATTTGCAAAATCAATCAGTTTTTCATTAATTCTGTGTCCACGATAATTTTCTGTGACAAATATAATTGATATCCATGGATATATTTCAGGTAGAGGATAATAGTCGCTCTTTCTTATATATCCTATCCCTATGATTTTATCATTAATCATAGCTGCAAATGGTGTTTCCCAATCTGTAAATTTCCACTCACGAAGCTCAGTTACCATATGCTATTTTACATAATTCAAAGAGAAATTTTCAACAAAACAAATTAGTTTATCTGCCATATCTGTGTTTTTCTCTATCTTTTTTATTTCTAATTTATCCATACAGATAATGCCTTATTATATTTCAGTATAATCTATTTTTCTGTTTTTAAAATAATATTCCTTGTCATACTCATTTACTTCACGCAAAATTTTGCAAGGATTGCCGACTGCCACGACGTTATCAGGTAAATCCTTTGTTACAATGCTTCCTGCACCGACAACAACATTATCGCCGATGGTTATTCCGGGCAAAATAATCGCTCCTGAGCCTATCCAGCATTTTTTGCCGATATGAACGGGCATATTGAATTGGTATTCTTTTGCTCTTAGTTCAGGCAAAATAGGGTGTGATGCAGTTGCAACAATAACATTAGGACCGAACAAAGTGTAGTCGCCTACATAAATATGAGTGTCGTCAACCATTGTCAGGTTAAAATTAGCATATATATTGCTGCCAAAATGAACGTGCGCTCCGCCGAAATTAGCATGAAACGGCGGCTCGATATAGCAGTTTTCACCAATTTCGGCAAACATTTTTTTAAGCATTTTTTCACGTTTGTAAAGCTCGGTTGGACGTGTCATATTAAAGTCATAAAGACGATCGAGCTTTTTAATTTGCTCCGATGCAATTTCCTCATCACTCGGCAGGTAAAGTTCACCCGTGTGCATACGTTCTTTCATTGACATTCTAATCACCTCTAAATAAAGATAATATATAAAAATGTCCGCAGGTAAAAGATACGGACATTTTGTTTAATGGAATATTTTTAGTTTTTAAGGCTGTGAAGCGGTGCCGGAATTTTACCTCCACGGTTTATAAACTTAGAAGGTGATTTTGTATTGACCTTCATAACAGGGCCGCTTCCCAAAAGTCCGCCGAATTCAAGCTCGTCACCGATTTTTTTGCCAACAGCAGGAATAAGTCTTACGGCTGTTGTTTTTCCGTTTACCATACCGATTGCCGCTTCATCGGCAATAATACCGCTGATTACTTCCGGAGAAGTGTCGCCGGGAATTACAATCATATCAAGACCTACGCTGCATACTGCTGTCATAGCCTCAAGCTTTTCAATAGTAAGAGAACCGCTCCTTGCGGCATCTATCATTCCGGCATCCTCGCTGACAGGAATAAATGCACCGGAAAGACCGCCAACGCTTGATGACGCCATTACGCCACCTTTTTTAACTGCATCGTTGAGCATTGCAAGACACGCTGTTGTTCCTGCCGCACCGCACTGTTCAAGACCGATTTCTTCAAGAATATGAGCAACGGAATCACCGACAGCTGGAGTCGGAGCAAGCGATAAATCGACAATTCCAAACGGAACGCCAAGCCTTTTTGAAGCCTCGACACCGACAAGCTGACCCATACGTGTGATTTTAAATGCTGTTTTTTTGATTAACTCAGCAATCTCGTTAATTGAATAATCGGGGTGCTTTGATACGGCGCTGCGAACTACACCGGGACCTGAAACACCGACATTGATAACGCAGTCAGGCTCGGAAATACCGTGAAACGCTCCTGCCATAAACGGATTATCCTCAGGCGCATTGCAGAATACGACAAGTTTGCCGGCAGCAATACAGTCATCATCTTTTGTAAGCTCAGCAGCTTCTTTTATTTTCTGACCCATGATTTTAACTGCGTCAAGATTTATTCCGGCTTTGGTTGAACCTATGTTTACAGATGAACAAATGTGCTGTGTACTTGCCAAAGCCTGTGGAATTGAGTTTATAAGTTCAAGGTCGCCTGCGGCAAATCCCTTTTGAACAAGAGCGCTGTAACCGCCTATAAAGTTTACGCCGATTGTTTGTGCCGCTTTTTCAAGTGTCAGTGCATATTTAACAGGGTCGCCGGAGCTTATTCCCGCCATAATTGCAATCGGTGTAACGCTTACACGTTTATTTATAATTGGAATACCGTATTCTTTTTCAATCTGTTCACCTGTTTCAACAAGCTTTTCAGCTTTGGTGCAGATTTTATCGTAAACCTTTTGACAGGCTTTATCAATATCGGTATCGGCACAGTCAAGAAGAGAAATTCCCATTGTTATAGTGCGTATGTCAAGACATTCATCTTGAATCATACGTATTGTTTCAAGTATATCATTTGTATTTATCAATGATAAGACCTCCTATATTCTGTGCATTGAATTGAAAATATCTTCGTGCATAACGTGGATTGAAAGATTGTTCTCCTGACCGTACTTGGAAAGAGTGTCGGAAAATTCGGTAAAACTAACAGAACTGTTTGATATGTCAGCCATCATAATCATACAAAACATATCCTCCATAACCGTTTGTGAAACTTCGGTTATGTTTATGTGACTTTCTGCACATACTCCCGATACCTTTGAAAGAATACCAACGGTGTCTTTACCAACTACTGTAATAACTGCTCTCATAATGTTACCTCCGTAATTTATTGCTAAAATTATAACAGAGTAATAAACTTTTTTCAATATTTATTAAATATATATTTTAATTTTAATTTATTTGTGGTATTATTTTACTTGTTATATATTTATTGGTGGGAGTTTGTATTTACTATGTATAATAATTTGTATGACTTACATTCACATTCAATTTACTCTTTTGACGGTAATCATACATGCGATGATATGGTAAATGCCGCAATTCAAAAAAAGCTTAAAGGTATAGCAATTACCGACCATTTTGATATTGGCGAGGAATATGAGCAGTATGAACCGTTTGACGATGAAAAACAGTTTAACGATGTAATTAAATGTAAGCAAAAGTATAATAATATAATAAATGTATATGCCGGAATAGAAATCGGGCAGGGGATTCATGATAAAAAAAGATGCGAAGCTCTTATAAATCGCCATAGTTATGATTTCATTTTAGGCTCGGTTCATAATATAAGAAATACAAGTGACTTTTACTATCTTGAATATAATGGGGATAATGTAGGGGTACTTCTTAATAAGTATTTTGACGAACTGATTGAGCTTGCAGAGTGGGGGCAGTTTGATTCTCTTGCGCATCTGACATATCCGGTTAGATATATAACGGGTAAATATGGCATAAATGTTGATTTAAGCATTTATCAGGATAAAATCGATGCTGTTTTGGAAATACTTATAAAAAAGAATAAAGCACTTGAAATAAATACGTCAGGCTTGTTTATGGAAATAAATGACACTTTACCGCCTGCACCGATTATTAAGCGGTATCGAAAAATGGGCGGTAAATATATTACAATCGGTTCCGACTCTCATTATGCAAATAAGGTTTGCCAAGGTATTGAACAGGGAATGTGCATTGCCAAAGAGTGCGGTTTTGATTATATTACAATTTTTGAAAAACGTCAGCCAAGGCTGATAACAATACAGTGAGGTATAAAAATGGATAAATTATTATCACTAATCGAAAAAAATCCAAGACTTACAGATAAGGAAATTGCAGTTTCTCTCGGTATTAGCGAGGAAGAGGCAACAAAACAAATCCGAATGTATGAGGAAAACGGTGTTATAAAAGGATACCGTGCTATGATTGATAAGGACAAAGCTGACACTCAATCGGTAACTGCACTTATTGAAATTAAAGTACAGCCTAAATTTGCTCATGGTTTTGATGATATTGCAAATCGTATTTCTCAGTTTGAGGAGGTTGAAAGCGTTTATCTTATGAGCGGCGGATTTGACCTTTGCTGTATGGTATCGGACAAATCATTTCAGGAGGTTGCAATGTTTGTTGCCAACCGTCTGTCTCCTCTTGACGGCGTTGTTTCAACAGCGACTCATTTTATACTTAAAACATATAAGGAGCAGGGTGTTCTTTTCACCGATATTCCTAAGGACGATAGGGGGAACATCTCCTTCTGATGGATTACAATAGATATTTAAACGAAAATGTCACGGCTATTAAACCCAGCGGAATACGTAAGTTCTTTTCAATCGCTGAAGAAATGGATAACGTAATTTCACTCGGTGTTGGCGAGCCTGACTTTTTGACACCGTGGCATATTCGCCAAACGGGTATTGATACACTTGAAAAGGGAACGACAAGATATACGGCTAACGCAGGCCTGATTTCACTTCGCAAAGAGATTTCCGCTTTTTATGAAAGAAAACATCATATAAAATATAATCCTAAAGATGAAATTATGGTAACTGTCGGTGGTTCTGAGGGTATTGATATGTGTATTCGTACACTGATTTCCCCGGGTGATGAGGTGCTTGTAGTCGAGCCGTCATTTGTCTGCTATAAGCCTATTGTCGAAACGTGCGGAGGCGTTGCAGTTCCTCTTGTAACGAAGAATGAAAACAATTTCAGACTTACAGCTGCCGAGCTTGAAAGTGCAATAACCGATAAAACCAAGCTTCTTGTTTTGCCTTATCCGAATAATCCGACCGGCGCAGTAATGAGAAAAGATGATTTAGTGGCAATTTCAAAGGTCATTGCCGATAAAGATATTTTAGTTCTTTCAGATGAAATCTACAGCGAACTTACCTACGGCGATCAAGCGCACGTTTCAATAGCCGCAATTAAAGGAATGAAAGAACGTACGGTAGTTATAAACGGCTTTTCAAAAACGTATTCAATGACCGGTTGGAGGCTTGGTTATGCTCTCGGTCCTGAGCCAATTATAAACCAAATGACAAAGCTTCATCAATATGCAATTATGTCTGCACCGACAACATCTCAGTTCGCCGCAATAGAGGCTTTGAAAAACGGTGACGAGGACATAAAGAAGATGCTTTCAAATTATGATATGCGTCGCAGATTTACTGTTAATGCTTTTCGTGAAATTGGACTTGACTGCTTTGAGCCTGAGGGAGCGTTTTATGTATTCCCGTCTATTAAATCAACAGGTCTGTCGTCGGAGGAATTTTGCGAACGGCTTATTATGAGCAAGCGTGTCGCTGTTGTTCCGGGTAATGCTTTCGGCGACTGTGGGGAGGGCTTTATACGTGTTTCCTATTGCTATTCAATTGATAATATAAAGTCTGCTGTTGAAAGAATAGGCGAGTTTGTAGAGGAGCTAAAGAATGAAAATAAAGGTTAATGCCTACGCAAAAATAAACCTAATGCTTGATATAATATGTCGTCGTACCGACGGTTATCATGACTTATTTATGATTATGCAGAGTATCGGATTGTATGATACTGTGACCGTTACGCAAATTAAGGGCAGGGAAATTATAATTTCCTGTAATGTCGACGGTATTCCTCTTGATGAAAATAATATTGCCTATAAGGCGGCAAAAGCGTTTTTTAGTGCTCAGAAAATTAGAAAGAATAAAGGAATTCATATTGACATTGTAAAACGTATTCCACACGCAGCGGGTCTTGCGGGAGGAAGTGCCGACGGCGCAGGTGTTCTTGTAGCTCTAAATAAACTTTACGGTACAAATTTAAGTGATGACGAACTTTGCAAAATCGGTGTAAAAATCGGGGCAGACGTACCTTTTTGTATAAAAGGCGGCACTCTTTTGGCACAGGGAGTCGGTGATGTTCTTAACAAGGTTAAACCGCTTCGCAAGTGCTTTATTTTGCTTGCAAAGCCTGATTGCAGTGTAAATACAGGTTTTGCTTACAGTCAGTTTGATTCGATAGGCAAAAATCATACTCCTGACAAAATGGGTATGCTTTGTGCAATGCAAAGCCGAGATTTAAAAGAAATTTGCGCAAAGATGGAAAATGTATTTGAGCAGTTTATAGACGTTCCAAATAAGGTCGATATAAGAGATATAATGCGTAAAAACGGTGCAATAGGCGTTTGTATGAGTGGCAGCGGCCCTACTGTTTTCGGTATTTTTGAAAATAGGGAGCAGGCGGACACAGCGGCTAAAGAGCTTACTGTTTACGCAAAGGATATTGTTGTAACAAAGCCTGTGTCAAAGGGATGTAAGGTTTTGTCAGAGACTCAACAGGAGAATGAATAATGAAATATAATAATAAAATATTCATTGATGAATTAAAAAAAACAGTCAAAGAGCAAGACTGCAAAAAGATTTTGTTTGTATCAAGCGGGGAATATGACCGCTTCGGTTACAGAAAAGCAATTGATGAAATTGGAATACCTTGCATAGTGTTTACCGATTTTGAACCTAATCCTGAGGTTTCTTCTGTTATGAAATGCGTTGAAATTTTAAGATCCGCATGCTGTGATTTTATAGTTACAGTCGGTGGAGGAAGTGCAATGGATGTTGCGAAGGCGGTTAAGTATTATGCAAAGTCGGACATTAAAATTTTAGCTGTTCCCACAACTGCCGGTACAGGTGCAGAGGTAACACGTTTTGCAGTTTTGTATAACTGCGGTGACAAAGAATCTGTCAGCAGTTATGATATTATACCCAATTATCAGATTTTCGATTATAAAACGCTGTTAAGTCTCCCTTATGAACAAAGGGTAGTTACAGGTCTTGACGCTTTTTGTCATAGCGTAGAAGCGTATTGGTCAATAAATGCTACCGATGAGAGCAGAGAATATTCCGCTAAATCACTTGAACTTTTCAGCGAGTATTATTTGAAATATCTTGACGGAGATGAAAGTGCGCTTGAGCCTATGATGAAATGCAGTGAACTTGCAGGCAGAGCAATAAATATAGCTCGAACGACGGCACCGCACGCAATGAGCTATAAGTTGCATAAATTAAAAGGATTTATTCACGGTCAGGCAGTTGCAATCTGCCTTGCATACATATGGCAATATATGCTTGAAAACTGTGAAACTGCCGAACTCGAGCTGCTCCTTGCCGAGGTTGAAGTAATATCGGGATATACTCCCGAATCGTTCAAAGAACTTCTTTGTAGTTTGCATCTTTGCGATGATTTAACAGTTACACAGTCACAGCTTGATGAATGTATAAGCGGTGTTAATATTGAACGTATGCAAAATCATCCTATGAAGTTTGACGTAACAGACGTTGAAAATATATATCGTTCTTTTTTAACTGTAGAAAACAACTAAATTAAAATGTTAAGGGACTGGTTTCACGTTTTAAGTGAACCAGTCCCTTACTTAATATAATTATAAAATTTATTATTCAGTTGCTTTTGTTATTGAGTTGATTTTTGCAATTTCTTCATCAGTCAAAGGAGAAGCGTTTTCAAATGCGGAAAGATTTTCAAGTAGCTGTTCCTTACTGTGAACGCCGACTAAAACAGAAGTAATGTCATCATCTTTCATTATCCACTGAATTGCCATTTGAGAAAGAGTTTGACCTCTGTCTTTTGCCATATCGTAAAGCTGTTTAATCTGCGTTGGACGGTTGTCTGTATAACCAACGTGCTTTTGCAGTCCTGCTTTACCATACAGACGAGCGCCCTGCGGTATGCCGTTTGCGTATTTATCCGATAACTGACCTTGTGCAAGCGGTGAAAAAGCAATAATACCTTTTTTACTTTTTGAAGCCGTTTCCTTAAGACCGTTATCTTCAATTGTTCTGTCAAAAATAGAGTAACGATTTTGATTTATAATAAACGGTACATTGTAGGTCTTGCAGTATTTTTCCATATCAGCCATATTATTGCCGTCATAGTTACTCATACCAATGTAAAGAGCTTTGCCCTGACGAACAATGTCAGACATACAAAGTGCAGTTTCCTCGTGAGGTGTATTCGGGTCAAGGCAGTGATGATAAAATATATCGACATAGTCAAGATCCATTCGCTTTAAGCTCTGATTAAGAGAAGCCGTTAAATATTTTCTGCTTCCGCCGATTCCGCCGTAAGGGCCGGGCCACATTTCATATCCTGCTTTTGTGCTGATAATCAGCTCGTCTCTGTAAGGCATAAGATTTTCTTTTAATATTTTGCCGAAATTTATTTCCGCTCTGCCAGGTTCGGGACCGTAATTATTTGCTAAATCAAAATGAGTGACGCCATGATCAAATGCAGTTAATATAATATCTTTCATTGTGTCATAATCATCGTTAATTCCGAAATTCTGCCACAGACCAACTGAAATTATCGGCAGTCTTAAACCACTGTTGCCGACATAGTTGTATTTTGTATTATCATATCTTTTTTCATTTGCTGTATACATAAGCATCACCCACAATAGCTTAAAATTATTAAAAATTAAAATTATTGTTCTAAACTTTGTTCGCTTTCCGCATAATTTTTTAATGCACGTTCAAGCCATACTGCGCCTAAATCAAGTGCGTTGAAAAGACCTTGCTTTTCACTCTTTTTTACAATTCTATCCTTTGGTAGTGCGTTAATATCAGTATTAACAAGCTGAACAACGACTCTGTCTGAAACTTGCAAATCTTTAACATCTTTTTCGCTAAGAACATTCAGGCAAATTACAAACGGTTCATACATATTGCCATAGTAAATTGTTTTGTTGCATCTTACCAAAGGCCTACCTTTATATTGAAGAAAATTTTCATTATTGTTTTCCGCCAAAGATATAACCCTCCTTTGTTAGCTAAGATAGGACTTTACCATTGCAGCCAAAAGCTCGTCACGGTCAATCCTTCTTATAAGACTTCTTGCATTATTGTGAGTGGTAATATATGTCGGATCCTCCGAAAGAATATAACCAACAATTTGGTTAATCGGATTATAACCCTTTTCTTGCAATGCGTCAAAAACTTCTGTCAAAGTTTCTTTCATTACGTCCTCATGATCGTCGCCGATTTTAAAAGTCATAGTTTTATCGGTCACGGTAAAGCACCTCCTTGTAAAATTATATACTAATTATATACGTTATTTTCAAAAATTACAATACCTTTTTTCATTTATATTACTAAAATACTTGACTTATGACTGCTTTTTGGTTTATAATCTTTAAACGAAGTAAAAAGCATTGACCGGCAGATATAATATTTTATCTAAGTAGTCATCAGAAAAGGCTTTTAAGAGAGTGATGTAACTGCTGAAATCATCACAAGCCCCGGATGTCGAAATTCGAGCCGTGAGCTGCCTGTGAAAAGCAGGATGTAATTGCTGCATTAAAGCAAATTGAGTGGCGACATTTGTCGCAATTTGAGTGGTACCACGGATTATTTCCGCCTCATTGTGAGGCGGTTTTTTTATTTTTACGATTATGGAGGTAAATATGGAACAGAAGATTAACAGTCTTAAAGAGAAGTTCGACGACGAACTTCAAAAAATTGAAAATCTTGCCGAACTTGAAAATATGCGTGTTGCATATCTCGGTAAAAAAGGCAGCATTACTGATCTTTTGAAGGGTATGAAAGACCTTTCTAACGATGAGAGAAAAAGCTTTGGAGCTAAGGTAAATGAGCTGAAAAGCAGCGTTGCCGAAAAAATCGGTGAAAAAACTCAGGAGCTTAAGGCAAAGGAAATTGAAAAAGAAATCAATACGATGCCCGAATTTGATATTTCTATGCCACCGTCTATTGACAGAGGCTCTTATCATCCGATTACTCTTGTTCAGCGTCAGTGCGAAAGAATATTCAAATCAATGGGCTTTACGGTTGAGGATTACAGTGAGGTTGTAACAGACTATGAGTGCTTTGAATCGCTGAATATTCCCAAGCATCATCCGGCACGTGATATGCAGGATACTTATTATCTTGAAAACGGTCAGCTTCTTAAAACGCAGACCTCAGCCGCTCAAAATGCTATTTATAAAAAATATCGTGACGCACTTGTTAATGACGGAGTGCCGATTAAAGCGATATTCCCAGGCAGATGCTTCAGAAATGAAGCAACGGACGCTTGTCATGAAAACACTTTTTTCCAAATGGAAGGAGTAATGGTAGACAAGAATATTTCAATTTCAAACCTTATTTATTTTATGAAAACAATGCTTTCCGAAGTATTTCAAAAGGACATTAAGGTAAGACTTCGCCCTGGATTTTTCCCATTCGTTGAACCGGGATTTGAACTTGATATAAACTGTCTTATCTGTGGCGGTGAGGGTTGTTCGTCTTGCAAGCACAGCGGTTGGCTTGAACTTTGCCCGTGCGGTATGATTCACCCAGAGGTTCTTAAAGCGGGCGGAATTGACCCTGATGAATATACAGGCTTTGCTTTCGGTCTTGGACTTACAAGGCTTGTTATGATGAAATATGGTATTAAAGACATTCGTGATTTGAACAGTGGCAACTTAAAGAGTTTGTCACAATTCACGGACGATGAATAAGAGGGAAGGTATCTTTTATGTTTTTATCTATGAACTGGATTTCTGATTTTGTTGATTTTAGCGGACTTGATAAGCTTGATTTAATTCATCGTTTTTCTCTTTCAACTGCCGAGGTTGAAAATGAAATTTTCTTCAAAGGCAGTGATATAAGCGGAATTGTTGCGGCTGAAATTAAATCTGTTGAAAATCATCCTGATTCCAAAAAACTTCATTTGCTAAAGGTTGACGCAGGTGACGGTCAGCTTACAGATGTCGTTTGCGGTGCGCCGAATGTACGTGTCGGAATGAAAACCGCATTTGCAAAGGTTGGCGCTCAGGTTGGTGATATTACAATTGCTCCTCGTAATCTTGCAGGTTATACTTCAAACGGTATGTGCTGCAGTGAAAAGGAAATCGGAATAAGCGACGACCATTCAGGCATTATGGAGATTACCGACGATATTCCAAACGGTACTGATTTAAAGGATTATTACGACATTGAAGATATTATTTTTGAGGTTGATAATAAATCACTGACAAACCGTCCCGATCTTTGGGGACATTACGGAATTGCCCGTGAATTTGCCGCTCTTGCGGGACGTGAGCTTAAACCTCTTGAGACGGCTGACTTGACTAAGTATAATTCTCTGCCGAAGGTTGATATGAAGATTGAGGATCCTCTTTGTCAGCGTTATTCGTGTTTGCAAGTTGAAAATATCACAACTAATATCAGTCCTGTAAATATGCGTATAAGACTGTATTACTGCGGTATGCGTGCAATCAATTTCCTTGCTGACCTCACAAACTATCTTATGCTTGAAATGGGTCAGCCAATGCACGCTTTTGATTCTCGTAAGGTTGAGAAGCTACGCATTAAGCGTTTTGACAAGCCTTTTGTTTTCCGTACACTTGACGGAGTTGACAGAAATATAGATGAGAATACTTTGATGATTTGTAACGGTGATACTCCCGTTGCTATTGCCGGTATTATGGGCGGACTTGACAGTGAAATTGTTGAAGATACAACAACGCTTACTCTTGAATCCGCAACATTTAACGCAGTATCAGTTCGTAAATCGACTGTTCGACTTTCTCACAGAACAGATGCGTCAATGCGATATGAAAAGTGCCTTGACCCTGAAATGACAGTTCCGGCAATCGCAAGATTTGTAAAACTTATGACTGATGTTGACAGTGGTGTACAGGTTGTGTCATCACTTACCGATGAGTACGCTTTTAAATATGATACAGTAAAGCTCGATTTTGATAAGGCTTTTGTAAACAGATATACAGGTATTGAAATCTCTAATGAGCAGATTGTTAATACGCTTACATCACTCGGCTTCGGTGTTGATTTGAATGAAAACAATTTCAGCGTTACAGTACCGAGCTGGCGTGCCACAAAAGACGTTACAATTAAAGCTGATATTATAGAAGAAATTACAAGAATATACGGCTATGATAATTTTGACGTTCATACGGCGAATTCACCGCTTTATCCTGTTCGTGCCGATGTTGAAAAAACTGTCGAGGACAAAATAAAAGACATTCTTGTTAAAAGTTTTTCACTCCATGAGCTGCACTCTTATGTTTGGGCTTATTATGACGAATATAAGGCTTTGGGCATTGAAGTTGAGGATAATATTAAAATTGTTGACGCTACAAATCCGAATATAGAAACTATACGCAGATCAATAATTCCGACTCAGCTTTGTCAGGTTAAGTCAAATACTTCTTACTCATCTGATTTCGGCGTTTTTGAAATTGGCAGAGTTGTAAACGGTCTTGATGAAAATAACCTTTGTGACGAGCATAAAATGCTTGCGATTACTTTGTTCAGCAAAACTAAATCCACTCAGCAGATTTATTTTGAACTTCGTGATATGCTCGCTACTCTTGCCGATGATATTAAGCATATGCCTTTGAATTATCAGCCTGCTGACGCTTCTCATTCATATGAGCATCCGAGAAATTTGAATACAATTATTTGTGATGGCACTTCTGTTGGTAAAATCGGAATTGTTCATCCTGTAATTTCTAAGAAAATTGATAAAAAAGCGTCAATTGTATTTGCTGAAATTGATGTTAACGCATTTTCAAAAATTGAAAATGCAAGCATCATATATGACGAGCCGTCAAAATATCCCGCAATGGAAATT
Source organism: Clostridiales bacterium (assembly GCA_020860025.1). GTDB lineage: Bacteria > Bacillota > Clostridia > Oscillospirales > Acutalibacteraceae > Eubacterium_R. Next base: position 12,603 of record JAJBVC010000004.1, read on the forward strand.
GATTTGTCATTTGTATGCGATAAGTTTGCACCAATCGGCAAGGCTGTTGACAATGTAAAATCAGAACTTATTAAGAAAATTGAGGTTGTTGATACGTATACTGACGGAATCTCAAAATCAATTACTTCAAGAATTACTTTTTCACACCCGGAAAAAACCTTGACACGAGAAGAGGTTATGGTCGTTGTTGACAAAATTATATCAGACCTCAAATCTCAGGGAATCGAACTAAAAAAGTAATTTTATTGCACATTTTGTTAACTTAAAGTAATATTTTAAAATATATTTGTGTTTCCATTTATTTGATAAAACTAAAT
>JAJBVC010000070.1 GCA_020860025.1 Clostridiales bacterium
CTTTTACTGTTTTGTATGTACGAACACGAACATAATATTTTTTCTTAGCTTTAAGCTTTGAAATTGTTTTTGAACCGGTACTATTCTTACTAATCGTTACAGTCTTTGCATTGCTGAAGTCTTTGCTTGTACTGTACTGAATCTGATAACCGGTAGTCTGTGCCGTCTTTCTGCTCCATTTAACGGTAAAGCCTTTTGATTTTGCTGTGATTTTACTGATAGTTGTCGCTCTCGGCTTAATTGTATAAGTCAAGGTCTTAGTACCGCTATAATTACCTTTAAACTTAATTTTAACGGTATATTTACCGACATATTTACTCTTACTGTTTGAGTATGTTACGGTGTAATACTTTGAACTAATCTTATTGCCTTTGCTGTCTTTTACTGTTACAGACGGTTTATGAGTTTCGCCGTCATAAGTATAACTTGTTGAGGACAACTTTATCGTTTTAGGATAGTAAATCGTTGTAGTTGTTTTAGCAGAACAACCTGAGCGTGTACAGCTTTTAACAATTTTACCGTTTTTCTCAAGCGTCGCTTTTGTAACAACACTTTTGTATGTATGACCAAGTTTTGCTACAGTAGTCTGTGCTGTTATTACAGTACCGCACACAGAGCAGTGCGAGCCTTTTGTTAAACCTGTTGATGTACAGGTAGCGGCAACCGCCTTGTCGGTCACAACGGTATGACCTGTTGCTTCGACTGCATCGCTTTCGTAACTGTTGCCGCAAAGCGTACAGGTGTGAAGCGTGTAACCGTCTGTAGTACAAGTGGCGGCAATGATTTCTTCAGAATAAGTATGTGATGTGGCAGACACGGTTTCAGTGCCGAGAATTTCGCCGCAATTTGCACAAACCTTATTCATATCAAAGCCTACGGTACAGTCGGCGCCATCAGGTACGCTATACTCAATATCGGAATGAGTACAAACGTAACGTGAGTCTGCCATAGGATATTCTTCGTTAAATTCGTCTGTTAAATATTCGTCCTCTCGTTCGTGAGAACTATCGTCAAATTCCTGACTGCCGCATAAAAAGTAATTATATGTATATGTGTCAGACCAGTAATTACCGTTTTCGTCGGAAGTGTCATCATTTTCCGTATCATCCCATGTACAGTCGATATTATAGAACGAACCGTCAAGCTCGGAAATATTCCAAGCATGGTAATAACTTGTAATTACACGAGTTGAAATATCAACCTCCCAGCAAAGCCTGTAAAACAATGTTGCATAAGCCTGACAAACCGCATAGCCGTCAAACAAAGCGGCATAAGTTGTATACTGTGCTAAATAACTGCTTGTATAAACGTGGTCATAATCGTAACGTATTTGCTCGCATACGTAATCGTGAATAAGTTTAAGCTGCCTATAAGTTGACTTACCGTCTAAATCAAGAGATGAAATAATTTCACTTATCTTTTCGTCAACCTCTTCTTCCTCATCGGCAGTCGTCATATATGATATTGTATAGGATAAGGAATAGTTATAACCGCTTGAAGTATATTGCTTTACTCCGCTGCAGGAATAAGATTTCCAGTGCCATTTTAGATAATCGCCCTCTTGAGCGGCTGTTGCATTTTCCTGTGCATATGCAGCCTCAAACATCTCCTGCGCCAATGAACTCATAGTGCTGCTTGTAGTAGTTGTAAAGTTGATTGTTATACTATCGGTTCTGTTCACCATAGCTTTTTTAAGAGTTGAAACAGCCTGCGCCTTAGTTCCATAACTTGAAGCGCTTCTCGTCCTGTTATTCACAGTGCCGTCGTCGGAAATATCGTCAAGTTCCTCTGTCAAATCATCATAATCGGCAATATCTTCATATATGGGATTAACAACTGTAACTTCGTCCGATGTTTGGGAATATGCGGAAAAATCAACACCTGCACTAACACTCAAAAGCATTGTGAATGAAAGCAGAATACTGATTAACCTTTTCATAGCGCACCTCCTGAATTTATAAATTCAGTTTAACACACTAAATTATGAATTGCAACAATGATAAAGTTAAATTAAAATTAAATATTATTCGCAGCTTAATTACTTATTGTTTTTTAGGAGTTGCCGATTTAGTCGCCCTTTGCCGGATTTGCACCGGCTTAAATACTAAAAAAAGGCATAATAAAAGCACTCTTGATTTCTCAAAAGTGCTTAATCATAATATTTAGTTTGTTTAAAATCCTCTGAAATCTAAAGAAATGCAATTATCAGTTTTACACCTTATGGAATACCAACTTCTACCCTCTTCTAAAATTATGTCATTTCCGCACCGGGGACATTTCTTGTCAGTCTTTCCATACTTTGCTATTTCGTCATCTGCGCTATCCAATAAATCTATTTCTTCTTTGGTCATTTCAATAACCATACACAACACTCCTTGTAAAATCGTTATATTTAATTGCCACACTGCCAACAATTTAATACAGACGGTTAGCAGTCAGCTTCCGACCAATCTTTTAATTTGGCGTTCTTTTCTTGCGCTTCCTTGTCTCTTCTCTCTCGTTCCTCGGGAGGCAAGCCCGAATCAACATAATGCCCGTCAAAATAAGAACGATACCAATATTTTTTACTCACTTAAAGTTCCCTCCAAACTATACCATACTGTTTTTCACATACTCATCTAAGTTATCAAAATCAACTTCCTTGAACTTTTCATTAAAGTCATCAGATTCTTTAATAACACCATACTCAACAAGAATTCTTTTATTCTCAATAGCTATTTCTCTCTTTTCTTCTTCTGTTAGCTCTCTGTACCCTGTAACTTTGGGTAAAGAGGTGTCATTCCACCGAGGAGATGTAAACACTTCTTTTTTTATCTGACATATTATTATCCTTCCGCTGATTCTAAATTAGTTCTATACCGATAATGATATTGATTTGATTTCTGAATTTAAAAAATCCACAAGAGCACCGGCTTTGAGTGATTTTACATCGCTATCAAGCCTTATAATGATAGAGTCTTCACCGTCATTATTGTCTTCAGCGTCACAAACATCAATAGAATTGCCTCGCCAAACTATTCCATCAACATCTATTATCTGTACTTTTTTGCCTAAAAAGTCATAAAAAGTTGTCATTTGGTGTCCTCCTTTCTTGGTACTAAGTGCGTCCCTGTTTTGAATAATGAATTGTCGTTTCAAATTGGGTAATTATAAAATCTTACCAGAGATGTGACTTGAACCGTCTTTAAAGTGTCGGAATGCTTTTTCAAATTGATTTCAAGCTTTATAGAGCCATTTTTTATTTTCTCGTTTATTATATCACTTTTAGACTATTTATCAACCTTATTCTGTGAATTTGCGTATGTGGTTGTTCAAAAATCGGTTTTTATATAAGCATCTCGTGCTTCATCGTTTTATCTGTCACTCAAGCTCTCGCTTCTTCCGGCGGTCGTGTTTGTATCTCTATTAAGTTCTTGTTCTGTGGTCGTTCACCCTTTGTTGATGCCAAGAGCCACACCTCCTTGTTGTGTAAAATAAAAAAGCCCCATACGGGACTTTGTAAAAATATTCAAAAATAAAAGGAACTCTGAAAAGAGTCCCTAATAGCAAGCGCCCGGATTTGCACCGGGGCAGCGTCCATCAACACTTGCTCCTCCTACATTACTACTTGCTAATATGAGAATACCATAATTTCTGAACTCTGTCAATTAGCTTTTGCCTATATGCTGTCACCTCTCAGCAATAATAAAATCTAAATCCTCTCAATTTCATTATTTTCAAGCCATATTAAGTCGTCATTGCCTGTTTTGAATTTATCATCTTTTTCAACAAAATAAATAGGTGGTTTTGTTCCTCCATCATCATCAATAGCGACAATAACCCCGGTTTGCCCGGTACCAACTATTTTTACGCTCTCATATAACTCAAATGCTTCTGTCATTGTCTAATCGTCGTCTTCCAAAAATTTCAAGTCTTCGGGTTCTCTTATCTCTCTTATGTCCTTTTCGATTGCATCAGAAAGCTTCATACCGTCGTAGAATACATAATCTTCAACAAGTTCTTCTACCGTGTCGTAAGCCTTTAAAGAATTTATGTGTTCTTCATGCGTGGCATGTCTCGTACCAATGCTTGTTATCGCAATACAATATCCTCTGCCGTCGAGCCAAAGTGTATATTCAGCTTTTTTATAAACTATATTTGTTTGTTGTGCATATGTTTCGTCAATAAAATCTTGCTTACTTTCCCAGCCAAAATAGCGTATAACTTTTTTATCTCCCATTATGATTTCCTTTCTCCATATCTTGCAATCATCAATAATAACCGCTCTTTTTAATTCAGTCTAACACACTAAATTATAAATTGCAACAGTGATAAGATTAAATCAGTCTCTCAACATAAAGCACATCACTTTACACTTTCTGTATGATTGGATTTCAATTTCAATCACTATAAAACCATTTCTTCAAGCTTAGATATACATTGATGATATATCTCTTTATTTCTATCCTTATAATATAGTGCAACTTCGTATAATGCGTATGTATGACCAAATCGTGCCGCAAATTTATAATATGGCAAAGCAAGTTCTCGGTACTGTTCGCAAATGATTTTTTCTTTTGGATTAGGTTTTTCTATTACAAATGTATCAGTTAACCTATCATAGTGGCGACCCAGTGTATTATAATACCACCCCATACCGCAAACAGCATCAATATTTCCGCATTTTATAGCTGTTTCTAAAAGTTCTCTTATTTGATCAAAATATTTATTTATATATGAAATGGTTACTACACTGTAGTGATTTTGCATCATTATGTTGAAATTGGCATCATCAAACACTTTTGCGATAGTAGTCATCGCTTCCGCACCTTTATTTATGTCCCAATTATTAGGGCAAAAGTTAAAATCAACAGGCAATTCAGATGCTTCGTCAGATTCGCTTTCAAATGTTTCCCAAGGCATTACCCCAACTAACGGTTTTCCAATATGAAAACACGTGAATTCTAATACTATTTTTTTATCGTTGCAACAGTGATCACTGTAAATTTGTTGATACTGCTTTCTTGTTTTATTGAATTCGCCCTCGGTCTTTTTACTCTTTGCTTTATCACATAATTGGTTTAAATATTTCCACTCTGCAAGAAGCGAATTTTGTTGCGTTGTTTTTTCTTCTTTATCAAATTGAAAGACATTTCGTTACACCCCTACCTATCCATTATATAATATAACAGTTTCTTTAGTCAAAATCAAGAAGGCTGCCGAACGTCTACCTTTTCCTGTATATATTAAAATAGAGTAATTCAAAAATGAAAAGACAACTATGAAATTGCGGAAAGCTGTAACACGTCATTTACAAAGCTACATATAAAATTAAATATTATTCTCGACTTAATTTACTTTTCATCTCATCTAAGAGAAGCTCTGCGATAGGTGTAAAAACCTGATGTTTTTTCCAAATTACATACATTTTAGTGTCAAGAGGCGGATTTAGAGGTCTAAATGCAAGGTCACTGTCTGCACCCGTATCAATCAGATTATCAAAACAGAGCATATATGCAACGCCTTCTTTTACGAACACCGAGCCGTTATAAACAAGGTTAATTGTACCGGAAAGGTTAAGCATATCAACCTTTTCACCGCACCATCTCGGAATATCAACAAGCATTGATTGTGCTGAACATATAATCGAAAGTCCTATTAAATCATCAATTTCTATACTGCTTTTTGCTGTTAATGGGTCGTCTTTTTTCATTACAAGTCCCCAGATATTAGTTTCAGGGACTTCAATATAATTGTATTTTGATAGATTAGGCGGTTCTACAATTACGGCAAAATCAATAAGTCCCCTGTCAAGACGTTCAACAACCTGCTCTGTATTTCCGCTCGTAAGATGATAGCAAAACAGTGGGTACTTCTTGCGAAAATCTTTAATAATACGTGCCAAATATTTAATTTGATGTGATTCTGCGCACCCAATATGCACTTCCCCTCCCGTCACTATATCAAGAGAATGAAATTCATCGGTAGTTTTATCCACCATTTCCAATATATCCTCGGCTCTTTTTTGCAGCAACATTCCCTCATTTGTCAATGATAGTCCTACTCTTCCACGGCGAAAGAGTTTCTTTTCAAGCTCATCCTCCAATTCTTTCATCTGCTTTGAAAGCGTCGGCTGAGATACGTGAAGTGTTTCGGCAGCTCTTGACATATTGCCCGTTCTTGCAATTTCCAAAAAATAACGAAGTACACGAATTTCCATTTTCATAGCCTTTCCGTCTACATATAGTTAATTAAAAATCATCAACATCCTACTGTAGCCTGACAAGATGTGAGAGGGCATTTAATTTATTAGTGTGATTATAATACTAATTTTTCTCACGCTTTCAATTATATCAAGTTTTAGTTATTCCTGTCAAGAATATCTTGATATGATTTATAAGTATTAGACATACTCTGAATGTATGGATATAATATAACTGTAAGAGGACATTTCAGTAAGAATTAACTGTTATATTTTCTTATTTAATATTTCAAAAATATATTGGAGGAATTTTTATGATGAACTTTAATTTTAACAATCCGACAAATCTTTATTTCGGAACAGGAACACTCAACAAATTGGGCGAGCTTAAAATGCCGGGCAAAAAAGCAATGGTTCTTATTTCAAACGGAAAATCAACGAAAGAAAACGGTTATCTTGACCGTACGCTTGCGCAGCTTGAAAAAGCAGGTGTAAAAACGGCTGTCTTCGATAAAATTATGGAAAATCCAATTCGTGAAGTTATTATGGAAGGTGCTGCTTTTGCAAAAGAAAACGGCTGTGATTTTATTGTAGCTCTCGGAGGCGGCGCTGTTTTGGACAGTTCTGTAGCAATTTCCGCAATGGCTACAAATGACGGCGACCTTTGGGATTATATGGTAGGCGGAACAGGCAAAGCTATGCCACTGAAAAACAGCGGTCTTCCGATAGTTACAATTACAACAACATCGGGAACAGGCTCGGAAATGAACTGCTGGGGAGTAATTTCCAACCTTGAAACAAAGGAAAAAATCGGCTTTGGCAATCCGATTTTAAATCCGGTTATTGCAATAGTTGACCCTGAACTTATGGTGACGGTTCCGCCAAAATATACGGCTTATCAGGGATTTGACGCTCTGTTTCACAATACTGAGGTTATGATGTCAAAAAGCGTTAATATTTTAAGCGAAACGATTGCGCTTTCCGCTATTGAAAATATTGCAAAATATCTTCCTCGTGCCGTTAAAGACGGCAGCGACATCGAAGCGAGGGAGCATATCGCTTACGGCAGCACTATGGCAGGCATTACAATGCAGCTGACATCGACAACCGCTCAACACAGTATGGAACACGCTATGAGCGCTTACCACCACAATCTTCCGCACGGCGCCGGACTTATTATGATTTCAAAGGCATTTGCCGAATATTTTATCGAAAAGCACGCATGCGACAATCAGTTTATAAAAATGGCAAAGGCTATGGGAATTGAAAATGCCGATAAGCCTGAAGATTTCATAACAGCCCTTACCGATTTACAAAAGGCTTGCGGTGTTGACGATTTAAAAATGAGCGATTACGGTATTGAAAAAAACGAATGTATGACGTTAGCAATAAACGCAAGAGAAACTATGGGCGGTTTATTCCTTGCAAATCCGTGCGAATTAAATGACGAGGACTGTGCAGGTATTTTTGAAAAATCATATAAATAAGTGAGGGTTTGATTTTATGAATACACACCAGGCACTTGAACATTTAAGAAACGGTGAAACTGCTTCGGCAAACTCGAATCTGCATATCTGTATGCATAAAATTGCACAGGACGCCTTGAAAATTACTTCTGAACTTAACAGTGCTTATCACGAGCCTGAAGAAATAAGACGCATATTCTCAAAACTGATAGGAAAAGAGGTTCCGAAGTCTTTCACATTATTTCCGCCGTTTTACAGTGAATGTGCAAAGAACATTTTTATCGGCGAAAATGTATTTATAAACTGTGGCTGCCATTTTCAAGACCAAGGCGGTATTTACATCGGCGACAACGCTTTAATAGGGTCATATGTTGTAATGGCGACTATCAACCACTCTTTATCCCCCGAAAACAGAGCGGATAATCACCCATCTCCTATTCACATAGGCAAAAATGTATGGATAGGCTCCGGAGCAATTATTTTGCCCGGAGTAACAATCGGAGATAACACTGTTGTCGGTGCAGGAAGCATTGTAACAAAGGATTTGCCCGCTAATGTTGTGGCAGTCGGAAACCCATGTAAAATTTTGCGTGAAATAAATGAACACATATTGAGCGTATGAAAGAGAATTTTAATGTTTTCGACTTTGAACTGTCAACCAATGATATGCAAACTATTACAGAACTCAATACAAAAACAAGCTCTTTCTTTTCTCACAACGACCCTGCAATAGTTGAATGGTTCGCACAGATGGTTGAAGAGAGAAAGAAAAATCACGGTTTGAGCAAATAAAAATGGTAGGGGGTTATTGTGAAAAGCAAAATTTTTACTGTTATATCTTTGATTCTTATTTTATCTGTTGTTTTTACCGCCTGCAATTCGGAAAATGCGGTAACGAATGATAATACTGCGCCAGATGAAAGCAGTGCTTCATCACTTGAAGAAACGACTTCAACTACAGAAGATGATGTAACAACAGATTCACAAGAGGTAAGCTTTGAATGGCAAAAGGACTCCCCTGAAAATCAAGGCACAGACAGCAGTGTTTTAAGCGATCTGCATAATACTTATGAAAATAATTCTCCTGTGCTTGCAAGCTGTATTGTAAAAAACGGAGTAATTATTGACGAATATTATAAAGACGGCTATGATGAAACAAGTATATTTGAAATGAATTCCGCTTCAAAGAGTATAACGAGCGCAGTATTCGGTATTGCAACAGACAAAGGATATATTGATTCAACAGACACTTTAATTTCAGAATACTTCCCCGAAATTTTATCATCTCAGAGTGACTATAAAAAGCAAATAACGATATGGAACTTGCTGACACATACATCCGGTTTCGACTATACGGATGACAGTAGTTGGTACGAGTGGAGAGCGTCTGAAAACTGGGTTGAATACATACTTGAATCAGCGGTAACAGCAGAGCCCGGAACTACATTCAGATATTCGACAGGAAACACACATTTACTGTCAGCCATTTTACAGCAGGCAACAGATACTACTCTTTATGAATTTGCAAAGGAATATTTATTTGATAAAGTAGGAATGGACAGTGTAACGTGTGAAACGGACTCGCAAGGCATTTCTGACGGCGGAAACGGCTTTTCGATGAATATTTACGATATGCTGAAATTCGGTCAGCTGTATCTTAATAACGGCGTTTGGCAAGGAGAACAAATAATTTCTTCCGACTGGATAAAAGAATCTACAAGCGTTCAGTTTAAAAGGTCATCGGGAACTGCAGATTACGGTTATCAGTGGTGGGTACGAACATTTCAAGGATACGACGCATATTTTGCGCAGGGACACGGCGGACAATTTATATTTGTAATTCCCGAACTCGAACTTGTAATCGCATTTACAAGCAATAATACATCTTCAAGCAGCAGTATGTACTGGGAATATGTAAATGATATTGTTTTAGCCTGTATATAAAAAAGAGGTAATAAAGAATGAACAGAAAAATGGTTATAATAGTTGCCACTGTAGCAATAATCGCTGTAATCAGTGGATTAACATATTATTTTATCAATAATATATCATCACAGGAAAATAAGGATACACAAATGTCAAGTGAAAATACTGCAAATACAGAAACTGAAAAAGCAACCAAAAACACATCAAATGAAGCTGACTTAACTGATGAAGAAACAACATCAAGCTCTTCAAAAATCTTAGTTGTTTATTATTCGGCAACAAACAATACTCAAAGAGTTGCTCAAACAATCGCAGAAAATACAGAAGCGGACATTTTTGAGATTGAGCCTGCTGAGCCATACACGGATGATGATTTAGACTGGACAGATGAAAACAGCCGTGTATCTCTTGAACACAACAACGAGAGCCTTCGTAACGTTGAACTTATAAGTACAGCTGTTGATAATTGGAGTGACTATGACACAGTATTCATAGGCTATCCAATCTGGTGGGGAATTGCCGCCTGGCCTGTAAATAATTTTATAAGTGATAATGACTTTACAGGAAAAACAGTAATACCGTTTTGTACATCAGCGTCTTCAGGCTTGGGACAAAGCGGAGAATTGCTTGAAGAAATGGCAGGTACTGGCAACTGGCAAGACGGAATGAGGTTCAGCTCATCAGCATCCGACAGTGAGATTGCCGATTGGATTGATGAACGTAATCTATAAATATTTGCAAAAAAGAATGGCTGTCACTTCAAATTGAAGTGAACAGTCATTCTTTTATATTTTTTGTACAGATATAGTTTATCGTTTTACACGGACAAAACTTTTCTATTTATCATTTGCAGTATCTTTAAGCATATTCATAATTGTTTCTACAGATTTTTCTACACCGACAGAGCTGTCAATAACCAAATCATAGTTATGCATATCTCCCCAGTTTTTACCGGTAATATTACGGTAATATGCTCTTCGTGAAGCGGTTCTTTGCTGAGAATTTTTTACTGTCTTTCTTTTTGAATACAAAATAAAAGCAAATACAGATAATCAGCTGTGTATAGGTTGCCATTGCGCCGAAAAATCCGACTTGAAACAGAGTTGCATCAGGCTGTTTGGAAATAAACAATATAATCGGAATACGAACACAAAAGGCACCGATTAAACCCTGTGTCATAGAAAATGTAGAATGACCCTGTCCGTTGAAATAGCCTGTTATCATCAAAAGCAAACAAGCGACCAAAGCATCTGCGGCATAGCCCTTTAGATATTCGGCGGCATAATAGATTGACTGAGCATCGGAAGTGAAAATTCTTGCCATTACACTTCCGCCGAAATAGCAAAGCAGTGAAAGCATTACGCCTGCACCGATTGATGTAAAAATCATATAGCGAAGTCCTTTTTTGATTCGCTTTGGCTGTTTTGCTCCGACATTCTGGGCTGTAAAAACCGACATTGACTGAAGAAATGCTACGGGAATAGCCATCATAAAAGCCGTAAGCTTATTATCTACGGAATATCCTGAGGCTATAGCCGACCATACGGTAGAATCGTTGCCCAAATGATTTGCTACCGAATTGATAACTACAAAAGAGAAATTCGTCAAGAAGTCCTGAGTAGCAAGCGGCACACCTGCCAAAAGAATGGACTTTGTCTCTCCCGAATGGAAACGAATACTCTTTTTATTGACATCAAACGGCAATTCCTTGCGGCTTATAATTATTAACGAAAGCACTACGCTGACCGCTTGTGCCGAAATTGTTGCAATAGCAACACCTTTTACACCGAGCCCCGCAACAATTACCAAAATTAAATCAAGAGCAATATTTACAACACAGGCTATGCCTACGAATACTAACGGCAAATTTGAATTTCCGATACCTTTAAACAGACCGCTGATTCCGTTATATGCTGTAATAAATATAAGACCGCCGCCGCAAATTCTAAGATAAGCAGTCGTTAGTTCTACATCGGGAGCATTCATCCAAACAGAAAAATACGGTGCGCCTATTTCCATAATTAAAGTAAGCGCAACCGCCATAACCGCAAAAATACAAATAGCAGAGCCAACAGTTCTTGTAGCACCATCTCTGTCTTTCGCACCGATAAATCTGCCCAAAGTAACGGTGATACCTGTTGTGAGTCCCTGAATTACATAGGTAATGAGTGTCATAATCATACCGCCGGTTCCCACAGCAGCGGTAGCGTTTTACGTTATTGTAGCATCATCGGACACAAACTGACCTATAACCAACAGGTCAACAGCAGCATACATCGCCTGAAGAAATGTTGCAGCCATAACAGGCAACATAAACTTCATCATAGGAGCGAAAATTGAACCTGAAACGAGTGTACTTTTTTCTTTAGTGCGAGCTGTCATTTTTCAGACACCGCCCAAGGCTTTTCTATCAAACGATTAACCTTTTCTTTTGCGGAATCGGAAATACCGAGCGTTTTTTCAAGCATCCAAAAAAATGCTTCTTCCTTGCGTTTTCTTACTTCCTTGCTCCAGGAAAATGCTCTTGGGTCGTGAAGCTCGGATGCGCAAAACAGCAATTCTACACATTCCTGCGGATACGGAGTGGAAAACTCTCCTGCTTTTATTCCCTCCTCAACAATTTCAGTCATAATAGGCGTGAAACGCATAAGACTGCGGTTAAAGCTCTTTTGATGAAGCTCGGAGTTTCCGTTTTCATATAAGCCATCCGCCATCATTCCACTGTGCGAAAGAAGTTGAATTACTTTAACAAGCTTTTGTGCAGCTGAAAAGGATTTATCATCGGCAATCCTACGCATAGACACCTCACGCTGTTCAATCTGGCGGTCAATCATAGCCAAGAGTATATCCTCTTTGTTTTTAAAGTGGTAATATAATGTTCCTTTTGCAATACCGGTCGCTTCCATAATATCTTCGGTTGTTGCTTTAGCATAGCCTTTTTCGTTAAATAATTTTTCCGCAGCATCAAGTATTTCTGCTTTGCGGACAACAGGATCTTTAATAGTTCTCAATGTTATTTCTCCTTTAGACCGACCGTCGGTCTATATGAATTATAACACTACTTTCTATAAATTTCAAGTGGTATTTTATATCTTTAAAATTTGTTTTTACGCAAAAGATTTTATTCGTAAAAAGTGCCAAGGATTTAACCTCGGCACTCTCAATTTAAATACTTAGGGGCTGTTGAAAAAGTAGTCAGAATTAAGCATTTTGGGAGTGGGAGCTGTACGATGGTACCGCCCCCGAGCAAAAGGCTTAAAACGCTCAAAAGCGCCAAGAACATTAAGGTCTTGGCAC
>JAJBVC010000077.1 GCA_020860025.1 Clostridiales bacterium
CTGCTATATTTGCTGTCTTTTTCGTTTTTAGTATGATTATTTCATTATTTCTCGGCTTTTTTGGTTTTTCTTTTTGACTTTTTGTCGCACTGATTCCGATACTGTTTATTTAAACATACTCAAAATCTATTAACCGTACCGTAAAATTTTATAATGGAGATTAAAGAATGATTGTGAATGAATTATACAACAAAATATCCGACATCGGCAAAAAATATGATGCAAATAAAATCATTCTTTATGGTTCAAGGGCGAGAGGTGACAACCGGAAAAACAGTGACGTTGATATTGCAATTTTCGGTATGACTAAAACGGAACAAAGCAAATTTACCGAAGAAATAAACGAGCTTCCTACGCTGCTTGATTTTGATATTGTATTTGTAAGTGATAATACAGACGAAAATTTATTGAATAACATACTTAAAGACGGAGTTGTTTTAATGAGTAAATTAAGTGAAAAACTGCAAAAATTTTTACAGGCAATTCAGCGCTTGTCAGAAGCTATAAACGAATATGACGAGAACGCAACCTCAACCGTCCGTGACGGCGTTATTCAAAGGTTTGAATTTTGTACCGAGCTTGCTTGGAAAGCAACAAGAGAATACCTTTTAGACCAAGGATACATTGAAATAAACAGTCCTAAATCGGTTATGAAAAAAGCGTTTGCCGAGGGATTGATTACAGACGAAAATCTTTGGATTGATTTAATTAACGCAAGAAATATAACATCCCATATCTATGACGAGAATACAGCTGTTGAAATATTTACGGATATAAAAGAGCGTTATGCTTCGGCTTTTCGCTCGCTGGCAGATAAACTGAGCTGTGAATGAGAATAATTGAGCAGGGATTTAATGAAATTTAAAAACAAACTTTTTGAAATAATTGAACCGTCCGAAAACGGCAGTAACAAGCTGAGTATATGCTATGACTTTTTTATAATCATAAGTATTATAGCAAGTTTAATCCCGTTAGCATTTAAGCAAGATACGCACCTTTTTCAAATAATTGATATAATAACAACAGTAATATTTATCATTGATTACATACTTAGGCTGATAACTGCAAATTTAAAAATCAAAAAAGGTGCTGTTTCTTATCTGATTTATCCGTTTACACCGATGGCTATAATAGACCTGCTGTCAATACTGCCGTCGATTACAGCTGTAAACAGCGGATTTAAAGCTTTAAGATTATTAAAAATGTTTAGAGCCTTACGAGTTTTTAAAAGCTTTAAATTTTTCAGATACTCAAAAAATATTGATAGAATTGTTAAAGTCCTGAAAAAAGAAAGCAAACCGCTGATTGCGGTTCTCTTTATGGCAATATTCTATATACTATTCACAGCATTTATTATGTTTAATATTGAGCCTGATACTTTTGATAATTTCTTTCAGGCTTTATATTGGGCAACAATTTCTTTAACAAGCGTAGGTTACGGTGATATATATCCGACTACAAATATCGGTCGATTATTTACAATGATGTCCACGTTAGTTGGAATAGCCGTTATTGCTTTGCCAAGTGGCATAATAACAGCCGGATATATAGAAATTTTGCATAATGAACAAGATGAAAACGATAGATAATTCTTAAATAAAGTCGAATAGCAGAACAAATCCCCTTGCGGTGTAATATTGCAAGGGGATTCCAGCGTGTAGAAAAAGTTAAATTACAGATTTCTACACGCTGGCGGATGTTGAGAAAGTAGTCAGAATTAAGCATTTTGGGAGTGGGAGCTGTACGATGGTACTGCCCCCGAGCAAAAGGCTTAAAACGCTCAAAAGTGCCCAAAACATTAAGGTTTTGGCACTTTTAAATTGTTGTTGGAATAAGATGACTTTTTTGTTATTAAAAGATAAAAGTAAGAAAGATACTTCTATTTTTACCATCTGAGCGTGGTTATGGCTGCTTTATCGACAGACTGAAATCCCCTTGCAATATTACACTACAAGGGGATTTATTTCTATTATTTTGAAATTTTACAGTCCTGTATTTTCAGCGATATATTTTCTTGCTTTGAGAGCGTACTCAAACGGATTTGCTTTAGCAGGGTCTTGCTCTGCTTCAACTACAACCCAGCCCTCATATCCGCTTTCTGCAAGGATATCAAAAATAGGCTTGAAATCAACGTCGCCGTCACCCGGAACAGTGAAAACACCAGCTCTTACGGCATCAAGGAACGACATATGATTAGGTACAACCAGATTATTATAAACGTCAAGGCGAACATCCTTGAGGTGAACGTGCTTAACACGATTAACATACTTTTTAAGCACAGGAATCGGGTCGATACCGGCAAATGTAAGATGACCCGAATCGAAAAGAAGATAAACTAAATCTGGGTCTGTAAGTTCCATAAGCTTATCAATTTCCTCAACGGTCTGAACACCTGTTCC
Source organism: Clostridiales bacterium (assembly GCA_020860025.1). Lineage (GTDB taxonomy): Bacteria > Bacillota > Clostridia > Oscillospirales > Acutalibacteraceae > Eubacterium_R. Next base: position 2,400 of record JAJBVC010000077.1, read on the forward strand.
CATATGATGATGAACTGTGAAATACATACCCTTTGATTTAGCGTAAGCGCCCATTTCGTTAAAGCCTTTAACAACGGTTGCCCATTCCTCATCTGTATAATACGGCTTTTCGTCAAGAATCGACTTATCAAGACAGCCTTGAATTGAATTGCCCTGCTCCGATACTCCGACAACCTTAGCGCCGAGCTTATGAAGCTTATCGCAATGAGCCTTGAAAGCCTCTATAGTTTCCTCATAAGGCTTTGATGTCAGATATGATGAAAACCATGCGTTGCAGATTTGAAGTCCTCTCAGACAAAGATATTTTTTTAAAACGTCGGGGTCGGCAGGATATTTATTTCCGATTTCCGAACCCATAAAGCCTGCAAGCGCCATTTCGCTTACGCACTGTTCAAATGTATTTTCAGCACCCAAATCAGGCATATCGTCATTTGTCCAGCCGATTGGAGCAATAGCAAGTTTTACTTTGTTAGAATCAAGCATTATTTATATTACCTTTCAAATGAATAGATTTAATAGTCAAATGTTTGAGCAATATGCTTTTGCATATCGTCATAAGCAGCCGCTACGGTTTCACTCTTTGAAACCTCGGCAACTCCGACTCTCCACCAGGACTCGAATCCCGGGGTCATCGTTTTTGGCAGTACCTTAATATCAAACAGGCAAGCCCTTGTCTGTTTTTTAGCGTCAGCGAGAGCGGCACGAAGCTCGTCGGATGTACGGCAGGTGTATGCCTTTGCGCCATAGCCCTCCGCTATCTTTGCAAAATCGGGGTCGATTTCGTCACCGTCGAGCATACCTGTTACAGGATTTCTCGCACGGAAAACAGTACCGAATGTATCTGTACCCTGATTATTTTGCAGGTTTTCAATACAGCCCCAGCCCATATTGTCAAACAGGCAGACATTGATTTTAAGTCCCTCCTGAAGAGCGGTATAAAGCTCACTGTGACCCATAAGGAATGAACCGTCGCCGCAGAAAGTATAAACCTCAGAATCAGGCTTTGCAAGCTTAGCGCCGAGAGCGCCGTTTACCTCATAACCCATATTGGAATAGCCGTATTCCATATGATATGTACCTTTATTCTTAGGTCTGAAAAGTCGCTGCATATCGCCGGGAAGCGAACCTGCCGAGCCGAGAGCAATAGCGTCATCATCCATAAATTCATTGATTATTCCCAAAGCAAGCGTTTGGTTAAGTCCGCCGTCAAGCTCTGTAGTATAATACTCGTCAACAATAGCGTCCCATTCGGCTTTAGCTTCCGCAATTTCATTTTTATACTGCGTTTTATATCCGTCGCAGGAATCAATAAGCGCTGTAATAGTCTCTTTAGCGTCGGCAATAACAGCTTCTGCGTCCATTTTATAAGCGTCAAACGGACATACGTTAATTCCGAGAACTTTTCTGTCTTCATTAAAGAGCCACTTTGAAGATGTGGTGAAATCGCTGAAACGTGTTCCGACACCTATAACAAGGTCTGCGTCACGTGCAATAACATTGGCAGCCTTACCGCCTGTTACACCAATACCACCGAGATTAAGCGGATGCTTCCAGTCAATCATACCCTTACCTGCCTGAGTTTCACCGATAGGGATATTATATTTTTCCGCAAATTTTTGCAGTTCTTCCTCAGCACCGCTGTAACGAACTCCGCCGCCGCATACGATAATCGGCTTTTTAGCATTTTTAATCATAGCCGTTGCTCTTTCAAGCTGAGCAGACGAAACGGGACGTCGGTCAAGATGCCATACCCTTTTAGCGAGAAAATGGTCGGGATAATCATAAGCCTCGCCCTCAACATCCTGTGGCATTGCAAGGCAGACAGCGCCTGTATCGGCAGGGTCTGTAAGTACACGCATAGCGTTAATGCAAGCGGTCATAAGCTGTTCGGGACGAATAATACGGTCAAAGTAATGGCAAACGCCCTTAAAAGCGTCTGTTACGGTTCTGCCGTAATTGTCAAAAAATTCAGCCTGCTGCAATACAGGGTCGGGCTGACGGCAGGCAAAAGTATCGCCGGGAAGCACAAGCAAAGGAATTCTGTTTGCAGTCGCACAGCCGCAAGCCGTTACCATATTTGTTGCGCCGGGGCCGATAGACGAAACGCACGGAATAATTGCCTTACGATCCATCTGTTTTGCATAAGCGACAGCGGCAAGAGCCATATTCTGCTCGTTCTTGCCCTGATAGAATTTAAGGTTGTGACCGCCCTGCTCCAAAGCCTGACCTACGCCGACAACGCAGCCGTGACCGAAAATACCGAAAATTCCGCTTACAAACTTTGTTTCAACACCGTCACACTCGATATACTGATTGTCAAGGAACTTAACAAGTGCCTGTGACATTGTAAGTCTTGTTCTTTTCATTGATTCAAGCCTCGATTTCCGAAAGTTTAACAGGTCTGTGCTCAGCAACTGAAAGCTTTGCCGCCAAGCCAAGACGAAGAGCCTCCAAGCCGTCATAAACGGTCGTCTTTGTATCTTTATCATTAAGAACGCAGTCGATAAACTCTGTCATCTCATCTGTGAAAGACTGCATATATCTTTCAAGGAAGAAATAGAGCGGCTTATCTGTAACAGCACCGTTCTCATCAATAAATTCTACATTGGTAGGAGTATCGTTTGCAGCGCTTGCCTGACCTTTTTTGCCGAAAACTTCAAGTCTTTGGTCATAGCCGTACGCCGCTTTACGGCAGTTGTCAATAACACCGATAGCACCGCTCTTGAATTTAAGAGCAACCAAAGCAGTATCAACATCGCCGGCTTCACCGATAGCAGGGTCAACCGTTACGGCTGCATTTGCATAAACCTCTTCAACCTCACCGCCGATAAAACGTGCCATATCAAAATCATGCACTGTCATATCAAGGAAGATACCGCCCGATACTTTAACGTATGAAACCGGGGGCGGCTCCGGGTCACGTGATGTAATCTTAATTGTCTGAAGCTCACCGATTTTGCCCTTGTTTGCAAGGTCTTTAATCTGAGCGAAGTTATGGTCATAACGGCGGTTAAATCCGATTTGAAGCTTAACTCCCGCTTCGTTAACTGCGTCAATTACAGCCTTGATTTTTGCTATTGTAAGGTCAACAGGCTTTTCGCAGAAAATGTGCTTGCCCGCTTTTGCCGCCTCGATTGCAATATCGGCATGAGTATCTGTTGAAGAACAGATTAAAACGGCTTTAATATCAGGATTATTTAGAATCTCGTGATAATCCTCATAGTAATTAGGTATGCCGAGTTCTTTTGCAACCTTCTCTGCTCCCTCAACATAAATGTCGGAAATTGCAACAATCTCCGCCTGAGGGATGTGGTATGTAATTGATTTTGCGTGTACCTGACCGATACGACCGGCACCTATGATGCCCACTTTGAGTTTTTCCATTTAACTATTACCTTTCTCATTTTTTTGGTATTTTAAAAAATTTTTACTGAAGGGCAACACTGCTCCTTCAGAATAATGATAGCATAATCTTTTTCGTAATTCAACAAATTAAATGAAAGAAACGTAAATATTTTGTAACACTTAAGTAAAAAGTTGCAATCACGGAAAAATATATGTATAATATAAGTTGTATAATAATAAAGCAGTATAAAACCAAAGGAGTTTTAAAATGACATATACTTATAAGCCTGTCGGCGTATGCTCACAGCAAATAGTAATAGACGTTAACGATGACGAAACAATAAATAACGTACAGTTCACAGGCGGATGCCACGGCAATTTGCAGGGCATAGCCGCACTCGTTAAGGGCAAAACTCTTGACGAGGTTATATCGGCTCTCAAAGGAATTGATTGCAGAATGCGAGGCACATCCTGCCCCGACCAGCTTGCAAAAGCGCTTGAACAAATAAAAGAAGAATTTTAATCTTATAGGAGTTTACTTATGCTACGACTTGAAAGTAATGTATTACAGCGTGAATTTGTAGTTTATGAGGGAATTTTGCACGCTTCGCAAATCAGAAACGTTCAATCCAAAATGGATTTTATTCCCGACGGAAACAGCGTAGAATTTCTTTTTCACTTTACAGACGGCTCTGAATTTTCATCAAAGGGTCTTAATGTTGCAAGTGAAAATCACGAAAACGGCAAGCTGTCGTTCACATTTGAAGAGAATGACGGAATTACTGTTACACTGTCGTTTTGGGCAGGCGATGACGGCAACACGCTTAAAAAGCAGATTTCTTTTACACAGTCAAACGACAAAATTGTTGATTACGTAATGCTTGAAAATATCGGAATAATAAATTCAAAAACGCATTTTTCCGTTCCCGACGATATTGAGGGTACCGAATTAAGCGGTTTTCACTCCTCTCTCGGTCAGCCGTTTTATATTGACAGTCTGTTTTTCGGATGCGAATTCCCTGCGACTTATAACAATATAGTTTACGGCGTTGGGCAGATAAAATATTTTCTCGGCAAAAATATTCAAGGTGAATTTAAATGCCCAATCACCGTTGTCGGCGGTGCGAAAAGCAATCTTATGACGGATGTTCAAAAAGCGTTTTTTGATTATATTGACACTATTTCGGTTAAATGCGACTGCCGTATTCAGTATAACAGCTGGTACGACCATATGATGAATATTGACGCAGACAATATTGAAAAATCATTTTTTGAAATTGAAAAAAATCTTTCGTCAAACGGTGTTCCTCCCATTGACGCTTACGTTATTGACGACGGCTGGAACGATTACAAAAATTCATTTTGGAGCTTTAACAAAAAATTTCCAAACGCTTTGTATGATTCAACCGAAATTGCAAGAAAGCTCGGTTCGTCGTTCGGTCTGTGGTTAGGCCCGAGGGGCGGTTATATTCACAATGAAAAATTTGCAAAGCGTATTGAAAAAGCAGGCAAAGGTTCTTTTAACGCTCAATCAAGAGATATTTGCGTTGCCGACAGAACTTATCAGGAAAATGTTAAAAATTTCATTTTAAAAACGACTAAGGAATTTAATATCGGCTACTGGAAGCTTGACGGCTTTTGCCTTGCACCCTGCACCAATCCGAAGCATAATCACATAGTCGGCGGCGAAAATGATATGTACTTCATTACCGAAATGTGGGAGGGCTGGATTGAAATATTCAAATCCGTGCGTGAGCTGAGAAGCAAAGCGGGAAAAGAGCTTTGGATAAATATGACGTGCTACGTCAACCCGTCGCCTTGGTGGCTGCAATATGTAAACAGCATTTGGCTTCAAAACAGCAGCGACATCGGCTTTGCCGAAAATTATGAAAATCAGTCGCAGCTTGATAAAGAAATAACATATCGTGACAGCAGATACTATGATTTACTTTGCAGTCGTGCAGTTCAGATACCGCTTAAAAATCTTTATAATCACGAGCCTATATACGGCACTTACGCAAAGGTAAAATATACAGACGAGGAATTTGAAAAATATCTTTATTTTAATGCCTGCCGTGGTCAGGCGTTCAATGAAATGCACATAAGCTATTCTATGATGAACAAGAGCAAATGGCGTGCGCTTTCAACTGTAATTCAGTGGCAGAAAAGTAATTTTGACATTCTCAAAAATGCAACTTTTCTCGGCGGAAAGCCTGACGAAAACAACATTTACGGCTATTTCAGCTGGAACGACGACGGCGACGGTATAATTGCACTTCGTAATCCGACTGATGAAAAGACGTCGCTTACTCTGACACTTAACAAGCTTATGGGCTGCCCCGAAAGTTTAAAAGACGTGAACAGATATAACGTATATAACGAGGGCGCAAACGAAAATTTTGACAGCTATTCCTATGGTGATAAAATCGACCTTACTTTGAAGCCTTTTGAAATTAAGGTGCTTCAGTTTGGCAAAAAAGACCGCCGTTACGATTATATTACAGGCTCGACGGAATTTACGATTTCATTTGACTACCAAGGTGAAGAAAATATTTTGATTGCTCAAAACGACGATATTAAGATTGCCGTAGAAAAAGGCTGTATCAATGTAAGGTGCGGCAGATGCCATTTGCGTTCGCAAAGCCTTATCAGTTCAAATAATCACAAAATAACCGTTGTTCGGGAAAAGAACAGAATGCTTAAAATATATATTGACAAGCACCTTGACGCATCAGGCTACGACAGCCGTGCAAAAGCGCAAATCAATACTGAAATCGAGAGCAATGCCCAAAACTTTTCAGTTCAAAACAAAGCTACTCCTTATGACGAAATTATAACGTTAAAGGAAATTTTCTCGAATGTCGGCAAAAAAAGGAAACGCTAAAACGCTCCTTTAATATATAACAATTCAACGTGCAATAAGTGCAATATTAAGAAAGAAGAATCAATATGATTTGCAAAAAATGTGGCTGCGACGCTTTAATCAAAGACGGCGACTGGTACAAATGCCCCAACTGCGGAGCCGAAATGTTCGACACAGAAGTTACTGTAAACAACATTAAAAGTCCGACAAAGGCGGTTGAAGAAATTGACGGCGACCTGCCAAATCGAAAAAGCGACAGCTTTACTCCCGACAGTAAAGAAACTGTTTCCGAAAATCAAAACGCCGACACTTTAGACGTTTCAACAGAAAACGATGACGAAGTTTCAAAAAAGAAAAAAGGCAGAAAGAATAAAAAGAACAAAAAAGAAAATGAGATAAAAGAGCCTAAAAGCAAGCTTCGTGACGCTGTTGACTTTTGTATTCCTATCGTAATTGCTGTTATTGTTGCAATTCTCCTTAAAACATTTGTGTTTGCAAACGCAGTTGTACCGACAGGTTCAATGCTAAATACTATTCAGCTTAACGACAGAATTATTGCAAGCAGGCTTGCATACATCAATGACGACCCTGAGCGCTATGATGTTATTATCTTCAAATATCCCGATGATGAGGAGCAGTGCTTTGTAAAGAGAGTTATAGGACTGCCGGGTGAAACAGTCGAAATTGTAAGCGGTGTTGTTTACGTTACAAAAACAGACGGTACCACTATTCAGCTTGACGACAGTTTTGTAACAAACTGTGAGCCTTACGGCGATTTTGGCCCGTATGAAGTTCCCGAGGACTGCTACTTTGTACTTGGCGATAACCGTAATGACAGCTGGGATTCAAGATATTGGACAAATACATACGTTGAAAAAGATAAAATTCTCGGCAAGGTGTTGTTCAGATATTACCCGTCAATCACCAAAATTGAATAATAAACCGACTGATTACTACAGCAAATCAGAAAGGGAAATATATGACAAAAGACAACTATGTTCCCACTAAAGAGTGGATGGCATATTGCGTAGGAGCTTTGGGACAAGGCATGGTCTATGCAATTATGAGCTCCTACATATCCGATTTTTATTTAAACGTATTAAAGGTTACACCTGTATTCGTTTTGCTTCTTATGCTTCTTGCAAGAGTTTGGGACGCAATCAACGACCCTATTATGGGGTACATTATGGATCGTGCCAATCCAAAAAAAGGCAAGATGAGACCCTACCTTTTGTACACTCCAATCCCTGTAGCGATTTTAACAATGCTTTTGTTTTATGCGCCGAATTTAAGCGATACGAACAAAATGATTTATGCTGCCGTAACGTATGTACTTTGGGGAATGATTTACACAGCGTCCGACGTGCCGTTTTGGAGTTTGCCTAATGCTCTTACACCTAATGCAGATGAACGAGGCTCTATTATTTCAAAGGCTCGCACGGCAAACAGCGTAGGCTCAGCTATACCTATGGCAATATTTATGATTCTTGGTTTTATTCTTCCTAAAATGAATCTGTCGGGAACAGAGCTGGAACAGACAAAATATACAATAATGGCGCTTGTAAGCTCAATTATAGGCAACTTACTTTTTATTCGTGTTTATTTCAAAACAAAAGAACGTGTAATCATTCCGAATCCGCCTAAAAAAGATAAAAACACTCCGTCTGCGCTTAAGCTTATTCTAACCTGCAAACCGCTTATGATTACTGCCGCAATGGGCGTGCTTTCAGCGGCGAGATATATGTACCAGGCTGGTGCCGTTCACGTTGCGAGATATTCATTTTATATCGGCAAGGATTTAACAGGACTTTCAGCAGCCGAAATTGAAAGCGCACTTCAGTCGAATATTTCAACTGTATCAACAGTATTTTCTGTTGCGTCGGCAGTCGGAATGATGGGTACAATGCTTGCAGTAACACCGCTGATTAAAAAATTCAGCTACAAGCAAATTATAATAGTAACATCGCTTATCGGCTCTGCCGCAAGCCTTGCAATGTGGTTTATCGGATATGAGCATTTTTGGGCGTGCGTTCCGTGCCTGATTTTATCAACAATCCCCTGCGGCGCAATTAACGTCTGCGCATCTGCAATGATTTGCGACTGCCTTGACTATATGGAATGGAAAACAGGCACACGTCTTACCGGTATGGGCTCGGCAATTCAAAGCTTTGTTAATAAATTCGGCAATGCTATAAGCACGTCATTTATCATTCTGATGTATATTATTGTTGATTTGGATGTATCGTCCTTCAGCGCAAATGTTACAGCCAATCCGCTTGAAATGAGCGACAGCGTAAGAACAGGTATGTTCAGCGTCGTATCACTTATACCGGCTATTTCACTGCTGATTTGCACAATTCCGATGTTTTTCTACAACATCACGGGCGAATTTAAAGAAAAGATGGAAAAAGAACTTGCTGTTCAGCGTGCCGAAAAAGGCATAAGCGTTGACTAATAGAGGAAAAATATGAAAAGAAAAACGATACTTACGCTCGGTGCCGCAACATTAGGTGCGGCAGGACTTACAGCCGAGCTTGCAATTCACGGCTATCTTGAGGTTATGGCAAAACCGCTTAAAGTCCGCTCCGTTTTCGGCTACATAGCAGACAGGCTTGCTGATGATAATTCAGAATTTTTATCGTTCAATACCGAGAAACACAAGTGGATTGACGTTCAGGACACTCAAACTGTATCAATAAATTCCGACAGAGGAGACGTTCTCAAGGGCTATCTGACAAAGCCGAAAGAAAAGAGCGATACGTTTGTATTTTTTGCTCACGGCTACCATACAGACCACGGTGGCGACCCTGCAAATTTTCAACAGTTTTATTTGGAAGAAATGGGATATAATTTTTTCTGCGTTGACCATGTTGCCAGCGGAGAAAGCGGCGGTAACTGGGTCGGCTTTGATTATTACGAAAGCGCCGATTGTCTTAAATGGATTGACTATTTGGTTTCGCAGTTTGGCAGTGATATAAAAATAATACTTCACGGTGTATCAATGGGCGGTGCGACCGTCTGCAAAATGGCTGACTGCGTACCAAAACAGGTTAAACTGATAATCGCCGACTGCCCCTACACGTCAGCTTTTGAGGAATTTGACTGGGTTGTTAAAAGTGCCGGAATAAAAAAGACAAACGGACTTTTAAAGCTATTTAACGGAATAAATAAACAGCTTGCCGGATATGATTTAAAGGATACGGATGTTCGCTCGGCTGTAATCGGTGCAAAGGTACCGATGCTTTTCGTTCACGGAACGGAAGATGATTTTGTTCCTACAAGAATGGGAAAAGAGCTTTTTGAGCTTTGCACAAGCGAAAAGGAATTGCTGCTCGTAGACGGCGCAAAGCACGCAGAAAGTATAATGACAGACGAAACGTCTTATCATAAAAAAATACGTGAATTTACAGGCAAATATTTAGGAGGAAACAATAATGCCGTTCATTGAATTAAAAACAAACCAAAAAATTACAACCGATAAAAGCGTTATCAAAAGCGAACTCGGTAATGCAATTACAGCCATTCCGGGAAAAAGCGAAGGCTTCCTTATGGTTGAAATAAGCGATAGTCTTGCTATGTGGTTTAAAGGCAGTGACGAACCGTGCGCAATGTTTGAGGTGTCAATTTTCGGCACAGCAAGCGACAGCGCTTATGACGATTTGACAAAAAGACTTTGCTTTATAGCCGAAAAATATTTGAATGTACCGCCTAACAGAACGTATGTAAAATATACTGAAATTGAGCATTGGGGATATAATAATTTTAATTTTTAATATGCTAAAATTATTATTGTATTCTTTTTCTCGGTAACAGCAAGCAGTAAGCTTTGGACTGCTTTATCTTTATTGACAGACTGAAACAGGTTCTAATCCCACTTTATATTATATAACAAAAAGACCGACATCATATTGATGTCGGCTTTTGTTTGGCGCAGAGGGTGGGATTCGAACCCACGCGCCCTTTCGGACAAACGGTTTTCAAGACCGCCTCGTTATGACCACTTCGATACCTCTCCACT
>JAJBVC010000131.1 GCA_020860025.1 Clostridiales bacterium
AAAGCAAAAATATGAAAAGAAATGTAATTTTTTTACTGCAAGGCGATTAAGAATTTATAATAAAACAGCCCGAAAATAACATCTAAGCTAAATTCGGACTGTTAAAAGTATTATTATACAGGATGAATCTTATTTTCTATATCATCGTGTTTTCCGTCAAGACCGTATTTTGCATCACGACGCTTTTCAAAGAATTTAACGGCAACCTGACCGAACTGAGCATAGGAAAGAACATCCTCTTCCTGCTCGTAAAACTCCTTGATTTCATCCTTAAATGAATCAATTTTATCTGTAATCAAGTCAGCGGGACGACAGTCAATTATATCGTCGTCGCCAACAATCTTCTTTCTGAATTCAGGGTCAATGGGACAAGGTGTTTTGCCATACTTTCCGGCAACCAAATCCTTAAATTCCTTTGTAACCATCTTGTACCTTTCGCCCATAATAACATTAAATACAGACTGAGTTCCGACAATTTGAGAAGTCGGAGTTACAAGAGGCGGATAACCTGAATCCTCACGTACACGAGGTACTTCGTTAAGAACATCCTCAAGCTTATCTGCCTTGCCTGCCTGCTTAAGCTGAGAAACAAGGTTTGAAAGCATACCACCCGGAACCTGATAAAGCAAAGTATTTGCGTCAACGCCGAGCATTTTAGGGTCAAGAAGTCCCGATTCAAGATATTTTTCTCTGAGCGGTACGAAAAACTCACGTATTTCGGTAAGTGCTTTAATATCAAGACCCGTATCATATTCAGTACCCTGAAATGCAGCGACCATAGATTCCGTAGCGGGATGTGAAGTACCCATAGCAAGAGGGCTTATTGCAGTATCAATTACATCAACTCCTGCCTCGACACCCTTCAAGTGAACCATTGAAGCAAGACCTGAAGTATAATGAGAATGAAGCTGAATAGGAACTTTTACAGTTTCCTTAAGTGCTTTTACAAGGTCATATGTGCCGTAAGGAGTTAAAAGTCCAGCCATATCTTTAATACAGATAGAATCAGCACCGGCATCTTCAAGCTGTTTTGCATAGTTGCAGTAATATTCAATATCAAAAACCGGGCCTGTAGTATAAGAAATAGCCGCCTGAACGTGACCGCCGTACTTTTTGGCGGAGTTAATTGCAGTCTGCAAATTACGCACGTCATTAAGAGCGTCAAAAATTCTCAATATATCAATACCGTTATCAATACTCTTTTTAACAAAATAATCAACTACTTCATCGGAATAATGACGATAGCCGAGCATATTTTGACCTCTGAAAAGCATTTGAAGCTTTGTATTTGGACATTTTTCACGAATTAAACGAAGCCTGTCCCACGGATCCTCATCAAGAAAACGAAGGCAAGAATCGAATGTGGCGCCGCCCCAACATTCAATGGAGTGGTAGCCAATTTTATCCATTTTTTCAAGTATATCTGAAAACTCGTCTGTTCTCATTCGTGTTGCTATCAATGACTGGTGAGCATCACGTAAAACAGTTTCGGTAATACCAATTTTAGCCATTTACAACACCTCTTAGTTTAATGTGATAATAACCTGACCGGCTTCAACACTGTCGCCCTTATTTACGTTTATAGACGCAACGGTGCCGTTTTGAGGAGCGACAATATCATTTTCCATTTTCATAGCCTCAAGAACGCAAATAACCTGACCGCTTGTTACAGAGTCACCCGATGAAACCTTAATGTCAAGAATATTTCCAGGCATTGGTGCTTCAACCTTAACCGCACCACCGGCAGACGGAGCAGCCGCAGGTGCCGGTGCTGCTACGGGAGCAGGAGCCTGTGCGGGAGCAGGAGCAGCTACAGGTGCTGCTGCAGGTACAGCTGAAGTGCCCTCTTCAACAGTTACACTGTATGGTGTTCCATTAACGGTAATCGTATAATTTTTCATAGTATTTATCCTCCATTATTTAACAGAATGTTTTCTCGGTAAAGTATTTTCTCTTTTTCCCGCAAGAATATCAAGCGCACTTATAATTTTAGCACGAGTATCCCCGGGAGCAAAAATATCATCAACAGCACCGCAGGCAGCCGCCGTAAACGGTGAAGCGATAGTTTCTTTATATTCGGACTTGAGTACTTCCCTGTCCTCTCCGTCGGCAAGACGTTTATTAAACAGAAATGCAACTGCGGAATCAGGGTCAAGCGGAGAAGCTGTTGAGCAGTCCCATGCAAATGTTAAATCAGCGTTTGCACCTTTTCCTGCAAGCGTAATATAAGCGGCACCGACAACATTTTCGGTAATAACGCAAATTTTAGGTGATGTTGCCGACGCATAAGCTGAAGTTAGTTTAGTCAAAGCGGTAAGTGTCTGATTTTCTTTTTCTTTAATAATACCGTTTGCATTAGCAATAGTAATTATCGGAACAGAATAAGCGTCGCAAAGCTTAACCATAGCCTCTGCCTTATACATACAAGACGGACAAAGAGCATTGCCCTCAAAAGCTATGAAGCCGACCGTTGAACCGGCAACTGTCGCCAAAGCCGTTTTACAGTTTGACGATGCATATTCGGATTTAATTTCAACTACAGACGACAAATCGGCAACGGAAGAAATAACACTCATAGCGTCATCACCCTGATTTGCAACAGTCTGAGGATTTTCAAAATCAAAAAACGGTACTGTGTCAAGATTATTTGACGGAAGTAATGAAACAATATTTTTAACTGCTTCAACAGCGTTATTATAATCGTCGCACAAAACGTCGACAGTACCCTCTTTTGCTGAGTCCTCTGCTGTAATATCGGCAGGAGTGCTGACGTAAAATTCAGCATCTTTAACAGCGACAACAACATCCGCCATATTTGCAATAAGAGCGCTTGTGCCAAGGCAAGCACCTGCTATTACGGAAATCTGAAGACACACACCGCTCATTGATGACGAAGCCTTAACAAGCTCGCCGTAAGCATTGAGAACTTCAAAACCCTCTTGCAGTTTAACGCCGTTTGAATCATAGATACCTATTACAGGGCATCCGGTTTTAGCTGCTAAATCGTAAATCTTTTTAATTTTAGCACATTGTGCTACGCTAACCGCACCGCCGTTTACAGTAATATCCTGTGAAAAAGCGTAAGCCGCACAATCGTTAATTGTACCAAAGCCTGCCACAACTTCAACGTCGCCGTCAGCCGATTTAGCAAACGCATCTATCTCGGAAAACGAACCGTCGTCAAAAAGTGATTGCAGTCTTTGCAGTGCTACAGAATCTTTTATCTCACTCACGTTTATTCCTCCTTGTAATTTGAGAAAGGCAAAAGAAGAAATTTTCCAAAATTACCTATTGTAGATTTTAACACTTTGATTTAATAATATCAATAATTATTTGCTTAAAAATTGGAGAAAAATATAATTTTTTATTCAGGCTGCCCTGTAGGATTACCGGAGCGAAGAAGTTTTTTTACTTCATTATCCGTAAGTTCTCTTGATTTACCTGTTTGAAGCATTCCAAGCTTAACAGGCCCTATTGAAATTCGTTTAAGCCTTGCGACCTGCAAATCAACGGCTTCGCACATTTTTCTTATTTGACGGTTTCTGCCCTCACGAAGAATAAACTCAAGAACTACTCTGCCCTCTTCCTCGGTAATCACATTAACGTCACAGGGAGCGGTTTTTCTGCCGTCAATTTCTATTCCGTTTCTCAGCTTGTCCAAAATTTCATCACTGACAGACGGTCTGACCGTAACACGGTAAACCTTTGCATAATTATGTTTAGGATGTGTAAGAGCGTTTGCAAACGAGCCGTCGTTAGTTAAAATAAGCAGTCCCTCTGAATCCTTGTCGAGCCTGCCGACAGGATAAACTCTTGCAGGCACATCTATTAAATCCATAACAGTTTTTCTGCCAAGCTCATCAGATACAGTCGTGACATATCCTCTCGGTTTATTGAGCATAATATAATACATTCTTGATACTTTATTTATCCTTTTGCCATGAACTGTAACTACATCCTTTTTAGGGTCAACCTTGTCTCCGATATGGGCAATATGACCGTTTACCTTAACCTTTCCCATATCAATCAGTTCTTCACTTTTACGTCTTGATGCAACGCCACAGTCAGCCATAAATTTCTGAAGCCGTACCAAATTATTGTTCGCCATATATTTCTATTTCCTCGTCTGCCTCAATCGGCAGTCTTTCTATAATTTTATTGCTGTAAATGATAACGGCAGTACCTATTGTTTCACCTTTATTTATCGGAGCGTAAAGAAACGGGTGATAATACTCTGTAATCTGTAAATCTTCCAATGTATAATAGGTTGCGTTGTACGAACATTTTACGGTTTCGCTTTTCCCGCCTACAACGGCAACCGAAACATTATTTTCAATAACTTGTTCATTATACTTATTTACACATTCCTTGTAAAGTGCAAGATGGTCATTCCAATCATCGGGGCAATTAAGCGTTACGCAGACGAGCTGATTTTTATTATAATTTTTCGCAGAAACAAGGCATCTGCCTGCCTTTTCAGTATATCCTGTTTTTATGCCGAAAATACTTTCATCCATTGCAAGAAGTTTATTATGATTATACACAGTTACCGAATTACCGCTTATTTGAAGCGTTGCACTTTGTTTTGAAACAATCTCACAAAAAATATCGCTCTTTATTGCGGCAACCGACAGCAAAGCCATATCGTACGCTGTTGAATGGTGATTACCCTCGTCAAGACCTGACGGCGTTACAAATTCAGTATTTTTCATACCGAGTTCTAAAGCACGTTCATTCATCATTTGAGCAAATTTTACACTATTTTCAGCTAAAAAGCAAGCAACAGCGTTAGCGGAATCATTGCCCGATGTAAGCATCATACCTAAAACCAAGTCGTAAAGAGTGAGCTTATCGCCTGCTTTAAGTCCGAGAGACGAGCCTTCGACATTAACCATTTCCTCGGTAATTTTTACTGTATCGTCAAGTCTGCCGCTTTCTATAGCCAAAAGTGCGGTCATTATTTTTGTTGTTGACGCTACGGCACGCTGTTCATAAGCATTCTTTTCGTAAAGTACAGTACCTGTTAATGCGTCAATAACTATTGCAGATGATGCGCTGTTTGAAGCTGAATATGCGTTAAACGGTATCAAAAAAAGAAAAGTCAGAAAAATATAAAATATTTTTTTCAACAAAATAATCACCTACATAAATATATGCAGGTGATTTTGATTTATCACATTTAAGTTGGCAACACTCATTAAGCAGGCTATACTTTCAAAAAGCCTGTACATTATAATGCTGATATTGACATTACTTTATGTAAATTATTCACCGGTCACATCAGATGATTCTTCATCATTTGTCTTGTCACCTTTGAGAAGTTCCGTAACCTTATCAACAAGTTCGGGAATCATTGCGATAGCACGGTCGGCAGATGAGGTATAATTGTTAATCTGCATCATTCTGCACTTGCCGTTTTCAATAACGATAAAAGCGACGGGTGTGATGGACATACCGCCACCGCCGGCACCGCCGAAAAGCTCATTGCTTTGCTTTGTCGGAAGGTCGGTACCGCCTGAACCAAAGCCGTATGAAACCTTTGATACAGGAATCAAGGTTACGCCGCCTGTTACCATTGGCTCGCCGATAATTGTAGAAACGTCAACCATTTGACGCAATCTTTCAAGTGTGTTTTCCATAATGTTGTTTACCGGAGTTTCTTTCATAATAAATGTCCCCTTTAATTATTTTGAATTATTATTTTGTTTTTTATTACTAATCAGGTTTTTCAAAAAGACAAAACCTGCTTTAAGTACAACTTTTAAGAGCAGTCCGACGCTAATACTTGCTATCATCTGAAATTCGTATTCATTTGACTCAGCAATAAAATCGGGCTGAATATAATCGTCATATTGGTCAACCTTCATTTGATTAAGGATAAGACCCTTGACAGGATAATAATATTGGCACAGGCGGCCGTACGACCTGCCTATAACCTCTGCATCATATCCACCAACTATTATCATAACATAAAGTGAGTAAATATGTAAACCCCTAATTAAAGTTAAAATTGCAGAATTTGCAGTTTCGAGTAAATTTGAAGCAAAACTTAATATACCTACAATGCCCTCTTCATCCCACATTTTTTTAATCGGATTTGACTTTTCGGGAGCTTTTTGCACAGTTTTGTCTTTATCCGTATTATCGGTTTTACTGTCTTCTTTTGGTACTGATTTAGGTATATTGGTTAAATTATCTTTATCTTCTACAGCATCTTTATCATCGGCAGCAACATCGCTTTTAATTATCTTTTCTGCTTTATCTGTATTCTTTTTTTCATTTTGCTGCTTTTTCTTATCTTTTTTCTGTTTGCTTACTTCTTTAGCCTTACGGTCGGGAAATAAAATAAACGAGAGAATTTCAGAAAGCACAATGTCCTTTTTTATAAATAAAATCTGAAGCTGCGTATGCCAGCCTTTATCATAGACTAAAGTAACGCTTGCCGAAATACACAGCAAAGCAATAATAAGTACGACAAGAACAGCAAGAATTATAAGAAATACTATCATTGAGCGCCCTCCGTCTTTAATACTTTATCTGTATTTTTATCGGCATTTTCAGTAAGGAGTTGATTATTGTCAGAATTATTTTCAAAAAGTGATGTCTGTGAATCATCCTCTTTTTTCTCCTCATCGGGCAAATCGGGCAAATCGTCAAGACTGTTAAGCGAAAAACAACGTAAAAATCTATCCGTAGTGCCGTAAACCAAAGGTCTGCCGGGCAAATCAAGCCTGCCTTTTTCTTCAATAAGACCTTTTTGAATTAAGCCTGATATTGAACCGCTGCAATCAACTCCTCGAATTTGTTCAATAAACGAACGTGTTACGCTTTTATTATAAGCCACAATTGCAAGAACTTCAAACGCAGCCTGACTTAGCGGTGTGTTCTTTTTAATTTCAAGCAAGCTACGAACCTCATCGCTGTATTCTTCCCTTGTACAAAGCTGATACTTTCCATCAATATGAATAAGACGCAGACCGCTTCCGTTTTCGTCATACATTGCCTCGAGATGACCGAGCATTTTTATAACATTTTCAACATCAATGTTCAAAACTTCGGCAAGCTTTGTCGGCTCAACAGGGTCGCCTGCCGCAAAAAGCATAGCCTCAAGCGAAGATAAAACATTTTTACTGCTCAATTTTATTCACCTCATTCACAATTTGCACAGACGGATTTTTCATATCGCCGTCAAGCGAAATTTTTTTATTTTTTGCAAGTTCCAAAACTGCCAGAAAAGTTGCTACCATATCGCTTTTAGTTTGAGCGTCGCCGAAAAGTGATAAAAATTTTACCTTTTTACCGCTCCAAAGTTTTCGCATAACCGTATTAACCTTGCTTGCAACAGCGACAAATTTTTTTGCAACAATTCCTTTAAATGAATCAAGAGGAGGCGGAAGCTTGCGTCTTCCTCTGCCTGCGGCACTTATATAGGCATTGAGAAGTTCCTCGCCCTCGTGAAAGCGTTCATAGTCGTAGTTAACGTAGCCCTCCTGCGGCGCACGAACATAGCGATTAAATCCATCTGTCTGATGAGAAAGCTTTTCAGCCATAATTTTACAATCACGATATTCAATCAGTTCACCTGTAAGCTCTTTTTTGAGCACCTCAGCCTCTTCGTGCTTTGGCAAAAGCGATACTGTCTTAATATAAATCAAACGAGCCGCCATTTCAAGGAATTCACCTGCAACGTCAAAATCCTGTTCCTGCATTTGACGGACATAATCAACATACTGATTGACGAGTTCAACTATCGGGATGTCATTTATATTCAGTTTATGCTTCGAAATCAGATGTAAAAGCAAGTCCATAGGGCCTTCAAATACATCTATCTTATAATTAATTTGTTCCATTCATTCACCCAAAAATCAATCTTGGTATTATTGAAATAAATCGCATCATTATATTTGAAAGGTAGCTTATCGGTGTATCAAGAACGCCGATAAACAGTAATATCAAAAGCGCTATCATTATATATCTTTCATACTGCATAAATTTAAAATAAGCCTTATCCGGCAAAACCGCAGTAAGAATTTTCGAACCGTCAAGCGGCGGTATAGGTATTAAGTTGAAAACGGCAAGAGTAACGTTTACCGACGCAGCAAAATAAAAGAAATACGATATTGCATAAACAACAGTGCTGCTTGAACCGACAGCGTTGACAGCATAATAAATAAACACAAATATAAAGCCCATTATAAGATTTGACAGCGGGCCCGCAAGAGCAACAAGCGCCATATCACGACGTGGATGCTTTAAACGTGAGGGATTAACAGGTACAGGCTTTGCATAACCGATACCGAAGAAGAAAATCATAATTGTACCCAATGGGTCAAGATGGGCAAAAGGATTAAAAGTGAGCCTGCCTTGAAGCTTTGCCGTATCATCGCCAAGCTTATTTGCCATAAGGCCATGAGAAAGCTCGTGAATAGGCATACAGCAAAATACTATAAAACATCTTGAAAGAATAACGATTATCGCTAAAAAATATTCGCCCTGACGCAAATATGATAAAATTGACAACATAGTATCATTCCTTTAATAAGCCGTTGCAACCACCATACGAAAGTTGCCGTACATATCTTTTTTTACATTTATATCGGTAAAATTAGTAAGTATATCTTTAACGTCTTGAGCCTGATTTTCACCGATTTCCAAAAACAGCGTACCGTGACTTTTAATTTTACTGCAATAATTATCGTTGATAATTCAGTAAAAGTCAAGCCCGTCATCACCGCCGTCAAGTGCCATTACGGGTTCATACATAACTTCCTTTTGCAAATTTTTCGTTTGCTCTCTCGGAATATACGGCGGATTTGAAATTATAACATCGGCAAGCGGTAAATCATCAGAAATATTTTTTATATCGTCCAAAACAGGCACAGCATTTTTTACACCGTTACAGTTTTTTAAAAGATACTCCATTGCGTCTTTACTTTTTTCAACAAGATACACCGTAGAATTAGGGCAAGCCTTGGCAATGCTGATGCCGATACAGCCTGACCCGGCGCATAAATCATAAACAACACATTTACTTAAAGATTTAACTTTTTCAACGGCAAGAGAAACAAGTTCCTCCGTTTCGGGACGTGGAATTAAAACACCCTTACCGACAAAAAATTCACTTTCGTAAAAATCCCATTTACCAATAACATATTGAAGCGGTTCCCCGCTTTTTACTCTCCAAAGCAAATCGGCAAGCTTTTTTGTTATAATCTCATCATTTTGATGGATAAGATACTCACTTTCTCTTATGCCGGCAATATGGCACACAAGACAAAGCGACTTAAAATCAGCCTCGTCAACGCCGTTGCCAGATAAGAAATACACGCTGTAGCTGTAGGCCTCTTTAAGCGTCATTTAATTTCATCATCCTCCGGATTATCGGTGATTACCGCTTTAATAGACGCAATGCCAACCTCTATAATATCATCATCTGGTTCTTTAGTCGTTAAACGCTGCATCCACAGTCCCGGTGCGGATAATATTTTTACAAACAAATTATCATGTCTGCCGGCATACTTAATAAACTCATATCCAAGGCCCATAATAAGCGGAATAAAAAGTAATTTAAGCAGCATCCAAAGAACACGTATCTGTGCTATCGACGGAAATATTTTTGAAAGTATTGTGCTGAAAATTATACTGAAAATTAACATTACAAATATAAATGATGTTCCGCATCTCGGATGAAAACGACATGACTTTTTAACATTCTCAACCGTAAGCTCCATTCCCGCCTCATAGCAGGCAATCGACTTATGCTCAGCACCGTGGTATTGAAACATTCTTCTTATATCTTTCATATTGCCGACAATCGCAACATAAGCAACAAAGATGATTATTTTTATAACACCCTCGATAGTACCCTGCCAATTTGTCAGCGCACTGTCTGTCCAAGCATTAAGCCTGTTGAAAATCAAAACAGGAAGATAAAAGAAAATGACAAAAGCAAGTGCAAAACCGATAACTGTAGCGATACCCATAATTATATCCATCAACTTATCGCCGAGTTTATCGGTAAGCCATTTTTCAAACTTTGACATTTCAACGTCTTCCATATCCTCCATACCAGACGCTTCAGCAGAGTACATCAGCATCTTGTAGCCGAGAATCATAGACTCAACAAAATTAACCATACCTCTAATTACAGGAAGTCCTAAAAATTTATGCTTATCATGTATATGCTTTGTTTCGTGATGCTCAACTAAAATTTCACCGTTGCTTTGCCTTACAGCCGTTGCAACGCCACGAGGGCCCTGCATCATAATGCCCTCAATAAGAGCCTGACCTCCAACGGAGGTTTTATGTATTTTTTTATCGCTCATATTTTAACCCTTCATTTCCATACCTCTATTAATTTCAGCTTCATCCGGACTTTCCGGAATATCATCAAGCTGTTTTTGAGCAGGTATACTTTCAATAGGCAAATATATTGTCACGAGAGTTCCTGTTCCCTCTTCACTGTCTATTTCAAGACGACCGCCGTGTAATGTTACGATTTCATTCGTAACAGCAAGTCCGATACCCGAACCACGAACGGAAACATTTGCTTTATAAAATTTTTCTTTTACATGGGGCAAATCCTCTTTACTGATACCGCAACCTTGGTCTGCAACAGCAATTTTTGCAAACGGGTCGCCGTCTAATTTTGTAAATTCAGCCTTTACAAATATTTTACCTGTCGAGCGTGAATATTTCAGCGCATTGTCAAGAATATTCATAAAAACTTGCTTTAATCTGTTAGCGTCAGCATTTGCAATCGCAGGTATTTCGGGAATACTGTACTTAACTTCAATTCCGTCACGCATTGCTCGTTCACGGAATGTAAAAACAGTTTCATCAAGCTCTGCAAAAATATCTGTTTTCGCAAGTTTCAAATTCATTCTGCCGCTTTGAAGACGTGAAAAATCAAGAAGTTCCTCTACAAAACCCTCAAGTCTTCCCGCTTCCTTAACAATTACCTCAAGACCTTTTCGAGTTACCTCATCAACCGAATCATCAATTCCCAATCTAAGCGTTTCGCCCCAGCCTTTAATAGAAGTAAGCGGAGTACGCAGTTCGTGAGAAATTGTTGAAATAAAATCATTTTTCATTTTATCGGTTGTTGAAATTTCCTCAGCCATAACATTTATAGCATCGCAAAGGTCGCCGATTTCATCGTTATATTTTTTCTCAATTCGCACAGTGTAATCGCCCTGCGCTATCTTTTTAGTCGTATCGTTTACTTCCCTCACAGGAATAATAATCGATCGAATAAAAAACAGATTTGAAAATAGAATAATAGCAAACACAATAACCATCGCTATAAATACAATAAAAATCAATGTTGCGATTTGGTTATCAACCTGCTCAAGAGATGTAATAATACGAACTGCGCCTACAATATCATTATTGTCGTTTTGAATGACACGGCACACTGCCATAATTTTTTCGCCGCCGTCGTATTTGCCTATATATTCTCCTTGCCCCGTATCACTCAATACAGCGTCGTCATAGTCGGGCATTTCCTGCTTATCTATTGCAAAACCGCCCGAAGAAACAATTATATTACCGTCATTATCAATTATCCATATAGTGGTCTTATCCTTGTAACTGTAGCTGTCAATAAAGTCCGCAGCAGACTGTTCAAGCGATATTCCTGATTCAAGATTGGAAGAAAAATAACTTACAGCATTTGCTGACGCACCGGAATTTAAGATACTTTCGACATTGGAGTAATACTGTGTTTTAATTGCAAATGATGCAACAATAAATACTATAATAAAGAAAATAGTTATAACACCTATTATATTTATGAGCCAGCGTAACGTAATACCCTCAATTTTCGGAATATGTAATTTTTTGAAAATCCCTTTTTTCTCCATTTTTATACCTGATTTTTATTGTTTATCCGTTATCCATTTATAACCAAGGCCCCAAATTGTTACAAGCCTTGACGGGCTTGACGGATTATCCTCAATCTTAATTCTTAAACGACGTATATTAACATCTACAATTTTTTCATCGCCATAGTAATTTGCACCCCATACCTGCTGTAAAATATCATTTCTTGAGAGGGCGGCATTAGGATTTTTGAAAAAATATTCTATAATCTGAAATTCAACCTGTGTAAGTTCAATAGGTTCATTGTTTTTGGAAAGAGTACGATTTCTAAGGTTAAGTTCAAACTCATCAAGAATAATACTGTCGCCTGTAGTATCATTTTTTCTGAATCCTCTTGTCATTTCAACACGGCGATATACAGCGTCAACACGTGCCATAAGCTCACTTGGAGAAAATGGTTTTGTAACATAATCATCGGCGCCGAAAAGAAGTCCCGTAACCTTGTCCATTTCCTGAGTTTTTGCGCTAAGCATAATAATTCCCAAATCAGAAGATTTTTGACGCATTTCTTTACATACTGTTAAACCGTCAACTTCAGGCATCATAATATCAAGTATTGCAACGTCAAAACTACTTTCGTCTTGTGAAAATTTTTCGAGTGCGACCGCTCCGTTTTCCGCCTGCTCAACGTCGTATCCGCTTCGAGTTAGATTTATTACAATAAACTCTCTGATGGAATCTTCATCTTCTGCAACTAATACTTTTTTAATAGATATCATCA
>JAJBVC010000183.1 GCA_020860025.1 Clostridiales bacterium
ACATTTGATAAAGAGAAAAATATGGCATTTATTGATATAAGTATATACAAAAATTTTGTTAAAAAATATGGAAATCCGGGGATATGTATTATTTCTGAAGCTGATTTTGACAAACCTGTTTTTGACACGAACGGAAAAATTTCTTATGATGAATTGAACGCAGAGTCAATTTTAAAAATATATGGATATGCAGTAAATAAAAATGATAATTTATCATCCAGTAAGAGACAAGAACTGCTTGCAGAAATAATTGATTTGGATATTATGTCTGCGTCAAGAATTTCAAATTTCCTTAAATTGTTAATTAATAAAAATAAAAGATATCCTATTGCGCAAGTCAAGTGGAAGGAAGACAAAAAGTTTGTTGAAAACTATAAAGCAAATCAGCAACGCTTTTTAATTGTAAAAGATTAGAAAACAGATTAAATTGGTTGAATGTGCCGAAGATAGCAAACTACATATTTATACACGCTTGAATTATTATTTCTATTGTATTATAATTTATATTATAAATAAATGGCATTGATATTGATGCTTACATTAGAATTTTTAATACGAGGGACATATTATGAAAAAGATTGAACAGACGGCGGGCAGGGATTCGCTTGGTGAATTTGCGCCTGATTTTGCACATTATAACGACGATATTTTGTTTGGTGAAAACTGGAACAATAACGACATTGACCTGAAAACACGCTGTATAATTACAGTAGTTTCTCTTATGTCGTCAGGCGTTGTGGATTCATCGCTTAAATATCATCTGCAAAATGCAAAAAATGCGGGCGTTACGAAAAAAGAAATTGCCGCTGTAATAACGCATTGTGCATTTTATGTTGGCTGGCCAAAGGGCTGGGCGGTTTTTAATATGGCTAAAGAGGTATGGAACGAGCAGGAAAATTTGCAGGATAAAAAAAGCGAACACGCAACTAAGATGATTTTTGAAATCGGAGATCCTAACGACGCATTCGCACAGTATTTTATCGGTCAAAGCTATCTTTCACCCGTATCAGCAAGTCAGGTCGGCATATTTAACGTGACGTTTGAGCCGTCCTGCCGAAACAACTGGCATATTCACCATGCGGATAAAGGCGGCGGTCAGATTTTGATTTGCGTTGCCGGTCGTGGCTACTATCAGGAGTGGGGCAAAGAGGCTGTTGAAATGACAGCGGGCGACTGCATAAATATACCTGTCGGCGTAAAGCATTGGCACGGAGCGGCACCCGACAGTTGGTTTTCTCATCTTGCCGTTGAAGTTCCCGGTGAAAACACTTCAAACGAATGGCTTGAGCCTGTAACCGATGAGCAGTATAAAATACTTAAATAACAAATATAACCTAATGCTTAAATTTCACTTAAGAAATTTAAGCATTTTTACTTTATAAGATAAGGTTTTGGTAAAATTCCATGAAAACGAATGTAATCAAATCCGATTTCCTTTTGAACTGTTTTAAGCTGCTCCTGCCAATCGGCACGAAGTCCCTCGGCAGCTCTGCCTGCCGTTATGCATTTTGTGTAATATCTACTGTTTTTCATATGCAATTACCTTTGTTTCATTTTCGTCAAAATTATATATTTCAGTTTTTTCGCCAAATGAAACAGAAATTTTTTGCTTTTTAAAACTTGTAATTTCAGCCGTTACACTGCTTTTATCCCATTTGATTGATACTGTCGCCTGCGTTCTTGCCATCAATTTGCTTATTTCGCCCGATTCCCATTCGCATGGCAAAGCCGGTAAAAGCTCTATTTCACCTGTGTTTGAGTAAAGGAGCATTTCATTTATTATGCCGATAAAGCCAAAGCTTGTGTCGGTGCAGTAAACGCTTGATAACCTGTCGGTATTATGGTCGGTCATCATTGATGTATAAAAAATATCACTGTGAAAAAGAGTGTAAAGCGTGTTAAGGCAGGCGTTTGCATCTTTAAGTCTTGCATAAACAAGACCTTTGTGAACCCAGCCGTGTGAGGGCGTATCATCTTTGCCGTTATTTTCCCTGTTTCTGTTTTCAGGAGCCTGAATACAAGCACGGGAAAGAGGTTCATTTTTTTGCGTTTCAAATGCGGGCCAGGCACAGTAAAGATGACTGATGTGGCGGTGAGCGTTATTTTCCTTATACTCTTTCATCGCCCATTCGCAAAGCGCTCCCGTTTCGTCAAACTTATAGCTTGGCAGCCTTGAGAGCAGGTTTTTATACGATTTAATTCTGTTTTCAAATCCGTCGGTTTTTGTAATTTCTTCAATGTTTATTGCCATATTTAATCCGTCGATTGCCGCAGAAATATCCATTGTTGAATTTGCCGTAATGGTTGATGTATAGCCGAGAGGATGATTTTCGGGTGAATATGACGGTATAATCAAAAATTTTTCACCGTCAAGAAGACTGCGCTTGCCCTTTTCGTATTTTGCATTGCCGTTTTTGTCGATAAAATATTCAGCCGTGCAGATTTGAAGCCAGAAATTTGCCTGCATAGTCAAAAGAGGAAGTAATATTTCATAAAGCAAATTCTTCCTGCCGCTATCAGTCGGAATATCCATATTTCCAAAGCACTGATAAAATTCATAAATCGGCTGAATCATCCATGAAGCGCCGGCGTTCCAATATTCAAACGGATACCATACGTCATATTCAACCATCATTGCACGGTCGCCGTCTGTGTTTACGGGAACCTGAATCGCATTTTCCATACCGTATACGAGGTGTGCATTTTCTTTCCAGTCGTCAATTTGACGAAGCACAAAATTTATGTAGCCGATGCCAAAGTCAACTATATTTCCAGTATTCATACCGCTTGACTGTAAATTGACGTTTGCGTCCATAGTGTAAATGCACCGCCAGCCTGCGTTAAATTCTCCTGTCCACATACCGCCGAGACGGCTCATAGTTTTTCCGGCACAGCAAATCATAGCGTATCTGCCCTGATTGTATGCTCTCTCAACTACAGCTTTTTCAAGGCGGTCGCTGTTTTGCTGCAACTTTATCAAATCCTCATTTGAAAGGGTGCTGCTGTCGCCACTGTTCAGGTTGAATTCTACAGCGTCAAAAAGACGTTTATGTTCCTTAGCGCTCGGCGTCAGGGCTTTGTTGTAATCAAAATTTTCTTTGCCGTATTTTTCTGCTGCGAATTTGCAGTCTGAAAGAAGATTGTCTAAAAGAGGATAAGAGATTGCGCCCTTAAAATCAGAAATATTGCCCATACAGTGAGTACGCTGCGACTTCGTTATCAGGTAAACGCTCTCGGCATTTGTTATTTTTATTATCGGATTTTTTTCATTGCCGACATTTTGCTTTTCGTCGGTATTTTTATTTTCGGCAACGATTTTTTCTTTTTTACCGCCGTTTACGATAATGTACGTAAGACCGCAATAACCGCCGTCTTTCAGTTCGCTGCCCTCATATGACGGATAATGAGCAATCAGCGCAATGTATTTGCAGTCGCTGTCTGCAATTTTTTTATACTGTAAATTAACCTCGTCGCCGCTTGCAAAATCACCTAAAGCGGAAATATCGTCAATGGAAATTTCCATATTGACTTTTTTGCCGAGAGACGATTTTTTTATTTCGGTCACGGTTACATTGTCGGTTCTTGAGGTGAATGATTTTCTCTCCCATTTGCCGAAAGAGTCGGTGAATTTTACAATAACCTCTCCGCTTTCATAATCCGTCATACGTTCGTAATCAGTATATTCGTTTTCATCAAACGAAAGTTTTAATTGGTGCGATGGATGATAAGCGTAGTCGGATGTACGCTTCCTGCCGTTTACATCCCATTTGTCGTCAAAATTTATTACAGCCTGCCTCGCCTCAAAAAGCTCGCCGGAAACCTCTTTCGGCGTAAAGCGAGGCTCACAGCTCGGCATAATAAAATGAATATTTTGAAATATAATATGCTCGTTATAAGGGTCGCTGTCGGTAATAAAACCGTTTTCACCGTTGCCTCCTACCATTCCGTCACGCCAATATTGGCAGTTGTGCTTGCCTTTTACATATTGCTGTGTTTTGGTGAAGGTGTTTGAAAAAGATTGTTTAATTGGTTGCTTCATAATTTTTCCTAATCTAAATATGTAATATATTTATTTAAGATTTTCGGATATAATTCTGTCTTTAACCCAGTGCTTTTTGTAGTAGCTGTTTTTTTCAAAGCTGTCGCCGATAGCGTTCATCTTTTCGTACATTTCATTTTTAAGGCTTTCAAGTACGTCTTTATATCGCTTGTCTTTTGCTAAGTTGCTGAGCTGATACGGGTCGTTGATGTTGTCAAAAAGAAACTCCTTGCCGTCAATTTTGTAAACGGCATATGTGTATTTTCGTGAACGAATACCACGCCACTCCTTGCCGTTGCCGTATATTGCGGTAGGCCCCGTTCCCATAAGCAGGCAGTTGTTTTCGGCGATTGTGCCGTTTGCAATATTTTCGCTTATGTCGGTGCCCTGTGCGGTGTCGGGTACAGGCAGATTCATCATACTGAGCAGAGTCGGCATAATGTCAACCGTATTCATACAAGTTAAATTCTTACCGCTTTTCAGTTTTTTGCCCCATTTTATAAGAAAAGGTACACGCACCGCTTCCTCATAAAAAATATTTTTTGCGTGACGTCCCTGAGCGCCGAACATTTCGCCGTGGTCGCTCGTGAAAACGATAATCGTATCATCGCTTATTCCAAGCTCTTTAACTGTGTTTAGAATTCTGCCTACATTTTCGTCAAGATTTGACGTCATAGCGTAGTAAACACGCTTTTGCTCATTGATTTTTGAACGGCTGCCGGGAAGATATTTTGCCCAAAAATCAGCGTGAATGTCGTTAAATTTTTTGTAATTGGGCGGATTCGGGAAATCGGTGCTTTTAAACATATCATAATATTTTTTCGGCACGTTTTCCTTAGTCCACGGGTCGTGAGGAGTTCCGTACGACAGAAAAAGCGCAAACGGCTTGCCCGATTTTGTGTGGGATTTAATTTGATTTATAGCCATATCGGTCTGCTCGTCGGGCTCATATTTTTTATAATATATCTTTTCATTGCTGTCAAGATGATAATAAGCCTTTGGAGAATAATATTCGTGGTGAAAATTATATGCCGCAAAATATCCGTCAAAACCAAGTCTGTCGGCGCCTTTCGGAATGTAAGAATTTTTTACGTCATAATGATGACCGAGCTGAGAAGCGTACATATGCCACTTGCCTATGTAAGACGTTTCATAGCCGTTTTCGTTTAAAACGTGAGCAAAACAGCGATGGTGCGGATTTATTCGTATTTCATTTATAACCATACCCGTTCCGCCCGTTGTATACTTTCCCGTAAGCAGAGACGCACGGTATGGAGCGCATACAGGATGCCCCGAAACGGCATTGTCCATAACCGCACATTCGTCTGAAAAAGAGTCAATGTTCGGCGTTCTTGCAAGATTGTCGCCGTTATAGCCAAGACTTGAATATCTTAACTGGTCTGCAAAAATATATATTAAATTCGGTCTTTTTTCTTCCATATTAATCACCGTATCAAATTTATTTAATATTAAACAATTTCGACTTTGTATTCGCTTCTTGATTTTTCAAGTTCGCTGTGCATAAGCTGCGTCGTCTTTTTGTTAAGAGGATAAATTATAACAAGTATAAGCATAATCACAAACAAAACAAAAGGAACGGCTGTAGCTATGTTGTACATACTGTTAAGAACCTGCTCTCCCTGTGAAATTCCGGTGCCCGCCTTGTCGCTGTCATATCCCGCAAGACTGACGAACCACGGAGCAAGAGCGGCGATAGTCTGACCGATTTTGCGCATAAATGTAAATACAGCGTAATTTGCAGCCTCTTCTCTTTTACCGCTCACCCATTCCTGATGGTCGATTATATCAGCCGCCATTGACCATATTTCAAGAGTAAGAAAGCCGATTCCGGCATTTATGAAAAATGCAAGTATTATGAAAGCCCAAACATTGTCCTGTCCTATATGAAGGATAAATGTCAAAAAGCTTGCTATAACGGATATAGAAACGCTGACAACGCAGATTTCTTTTTTGCCGAATTTCTTTATCATCATATTTGCAAACGGTATCATAATAACCATCGGAGCGTATGATATAATCATATAAACGGTGTTGATTGCACTGTTTTCAAAATAATCCTTAAACAGATACAGATTTACAGTGCTTGTATATTGCTGAATTGCAATCAGCAGACAGCCGATAATACTCATTGTAACAAACGCTTTGTTTTTGATTAAGCTTTTGAGAGTTGAAAAAATATGAGTTTTTTCGCCCTTGCCGTCAATAATAACACGCTCAGTTGTGAGCTTGTAGCCTAAGGTGTAAAAAACCATCATCAAAACAGCGATAATTACCATTGCAAAAACGAGATTGCGGGAATTCATTTGATTGCCGTTTTCGCCTGCGTTCATAACAAAAATCGGAAACAGCAGCGTCGGCAGCGTTCCTATACCGCCGCCGATTGAACGGCATACGGAAAGTGTACTGCGTTCGCTGTCTTTAGTAGTCATTACACTTGCAAGCGAGCCGTACGGCACAAGCAATACGGTGTAAAGCATACCGTAAATTATGTAAGTTACGGCAACCCAAACAGTGTTAAAAGTAAGACTGTCTGATAATTTTAGGAAAATCAATATTATCGACAGGGCAAGCGGAAAACCGCCGATAAGCAAAAACGGTCTGTATTTTCCGTTTTTAGACGGCTTTTTATTCTGCACCAAAAAACCCATAATAGGGTCGTTAATTGCGTCCCAAACACGTGCCGCCATCATAATAGCGGTAATTGTAGCGCCGCTTATGCCAATAATATCAGAGCAGTAAATTGCCAGATAAGCGCTTATAACGCTGAACGCAGAATTGTTGGCTATGTCGCACAGAGTGTATCCGACATAGTTTTTAACACTTAATTTATTTTCCATAAATATCACCTGATTTATTTTAACATACTTATTATAATTAAGCAATATAAAAGCACCGAGAAATCATGCTCTCAGTGCTTTTAAAGTGAGTATAACCGTTTTGTCAGATATTATTGGGCGAGCTGTTTACGCTTTTCAATATCCTTTTTGAACAGAAGCTTGAATATTGTGCGGATAAACGGCTGAATAAAGAAAAGCTGCGTAAAGTATGCAAAAGGAAAATTAAAGCATACGAGCTTGAGCCAGTTTGCAAGCAATGTCAGAATATTAAATCCGGCATAATACGGATAGTAAAGCCATGCCGCAATAAAGCTCATAGCGGGGCACATAAGACCTACAGTCGTGCAAATAATTGCAGTTTCAAAAATAACGGGATTCGTTTTTTTAGGGTCAAAAACCTTGCAGGCAAGCTTAAATGAGCATGGACTTCCCATAACGCATTCAAGAAAGTACGCAAAGCAAAACTCAATGAGTATAACAGCCCATATCGGCAGCATTTTGCCGAACATATAAACTCCGCCCTGTGCGTTAATTGCACGCAGTACAGAGCTTTCTCCGGTTACCTCCATAAGCGTTTCTCCGTTTACAACGTACAGACTGAAAAACACATAAGCGTGTACTGTAATTAAAACGGTGAGGAAAGCGAAAACCATCCTCTGAAATTGATTTCTTGGCATAAATTGTCATCCTCCTTGTGACACAAAAAAACACAGGCAGTATTTGCAACCGTCTAAATACGAATTTGATATGTTCCGTAATCAGATTTACGTGCAAAGCACTACCTGTGTCATCATGTATCATTTTTAATTTGCTGTGGAATTTTATCACAAAAAACTCGGAAAAGTCAAGAACTTTTTTAAGATATTTTACTCCGGTAAATCTCAAATCGCTAATCGACATCTGTTCAGTATCTGACTTTTTTAAAAAATTTACTTGACTATGGTTTTTTATTGTGTTATAGTAAATCTACCTCGTAGTAGGTAGAAACGCCGACAGGCTTTATTTTTTTGCCTATATCGCTTTGCGTGGCGAACGAGGGAGATTATTATTTATCGAATTTTAACGGAGGTGCTATTTATGAGAGTTAAGATTACCTTAGCTTGCACTGAATGCAAACAGCGCAATTACAACACTATGAAAAACAAGAAGAACACACCGGATAGGCTTGAGATGAACAAGTATTGTCCGTTCTGCAAGAAGCATACTCTCCACAGAGAGACGAAGTAACGGGAGGAATAGCAAATGGCTGACGAAAATAAGACTTCAAAAAAGGCTGAAAAAGCTGAAGCTAAAGAGGCTAAAAAAGCTGAAGCTAAAGAGGCTAAAAAGTCCGGCAAGCCTGCAAAAAAGAAGTCAAAGAAAAATCCTTTTAAATCTATTGCTTCGTTCTTCAAAAGCGTCAAGGCAGAGGGCAAAAAAGTTGTTTGGCCCAAGGCCGGTGAAGTTGTTCGTAATACAATCATAGTATTGATTGTTGTCTTTATTGTAGGTATTTGTATTTACGGCGTTGATTCTGTTCTTTCGCTCGGAATGAAAGGTATTAAAAACCTTGCCGATAATACTACTACAACTTCTGCTTCGGATACTGTTGACGATGAAGAATCGGATGATACCGATACCGTTGAAGAGGAAACTTCAGAGGATTCGGAAGAAACTACAGAAGCAACAGAAGAGACTACCGAAGAAACTACTGAGGAAACTACGACTGAGGCAACCGAATAATAATTACTATTATTTAACTTGATACTAATTATATTCGGGAGGCTAACTTATGGAAGAAGCAAAATGGTACGTTGCTCACACCTTTTCAGGTTATGAAAACAAGGTGGCAAGCAATATTATAACTGTTGTGGAAAACCGCAATCTTCACGATTTAATTTATGAGGTTGCAATTCCAACCGAAACAGTAAAAGAATTAAAAAGCGACGGCACTGAAAAAGAATACCAAAGAAAGCTTATGCCGGGCTACGTATTTATAAAAATGGTTATGACAGATGAAAGCTGGTATGTTGTTCGTAATATACGTGGATGTACAGGCTTTGTCGGCCCCGACGGCGAACCGCAGCCTTTAACGGACGAAGAGGTTATAAGCAATAACCTTGAGCATGTAAGCGTTAAGGTTGAATACGAGCAAGGCGATTTGGTAAACGTTGTCGACGGCCCGCTTGTTGGCTTTTCAGGAACTGTTCAATCTATTGACATTGAAAACAACAGTGTTCAGGTTCTCGTTTCAATGTTCGGCAGAGAAACGAATGTAGAATTTGAACTTGACCAGCTTGAAAAAGTCAGCGATCAATATTAATAATTCGCAGTATATCTGCTTATTATCATTGCAATTAAAATTGCCGTTTTGACTGCAATGGTGGGAGAAATGAAAATTTCGCCATTTACCACATTATTAGGAGGAAAAGATTATGGCACAGAAAGTAGCAGGTTTAATCAAACTTCAGATTCCTGCCGGAAAAGCTACACCGGCACCGCCTGTTGGCCCGGCTCTCGGACAGCACGGCGTAAATATTATGTCATTCACAAAAGAGTTCAACGAAAGAACCAAGAATGACGCAGGTCTTATCATTCCTGTTGTTATCACAGTGTATGAGGATCGTTCGTTTACATTTGTAACTAAGACACCGCCTGCAGCCGTTCTTATCAAAAAGGCTTGCGGAATTGAAAAGGCGTCAGGTGTTCCCAACAAGAACAAGGTCGCAACAATCACAAAAGCCCAGGTTCAGGAAATTGCCGAAACCAAAATGCCCGACTTGAATGCGGCATCACTTGAGGCTGCTATGTCAATGATAGCAGGTACGGCACGCAGCATGGGTATAGTAGTAGAAGACTAATTCCCTTGTGGGAGGAAGTATCCGATTAACCACTGGAGGTAATTTATATTATGAAACACGGAAAGAAATATACAGACGGTGCAAAACTTATTGACCGTTCAAATCTTTATGATTCAGCAGAAGCTCTTGAGCTTTCTGTAAAAACAGCAACAGCTAAGTTTGACGAAACTATTGAAGCACACGTTCGTCTCGGCGTAGATTCACGTCATGCGGATCAGCAGGTTCGTGGCGCAGTAGTTCTTCCAAACGGTACAGGTAAAGATGTTAAGGTTGCCGTATTCGCTAAGGGTGATCTTGCAAAGGCTGCCGAAGAAGCAGGCGCAGACGTTGTCGGCGACGCTGACCTTGTTCAGAAAATTCAGGGCGGCTGGATGGATTTCGACGTTGCAATCGCATCTCCCGATATGATGGGCTTCGTTGGACGTTTAGGTAAGGTTCTCGGTCCTCGTGGACTTATGCCGTCACCAAAGGCAGGCACTGTTACAACAGATGTTGCCAAGGCTGTTCAAGAGGCTAAGGCAGGTAAAATTGAGTACCGTCTTGACAAAACAAATATTATTCACTGCCCAATCGGCAAGGCTTCATTCGGCACCGAAAAGCTTCTTGAAAACTTCAATGTTCTTCTTGACGCTATCATCAAGGCTAAGCCGTCAGCAGCAAAGGGTCAGTATATTAAATCTGTAGCGGTTGCGTCTACTATGGGCCCCGGAATAAAAATCAATCCTAACAAGGTTGGTTCCGCAGCATCCGCTCAGGAGTAATTTAAATGTCTTTGCCGTAAATTTTCGGCATGGCAAATAAAATTCAATCAGGTATTGACAAGAGCAACGCTCTTGTGTTAAAATACATTCGCTGTTCAGCCAAAGACAGCAGGTACCTTTTGGTGTAAGTTTATCGCCTGCCGAGGAATGAACATTCAAATAACTTTTGTTATTATGTAATGTTACGTGTATTCCGTGTCTTTCGGGATACACGTTTTTATTTAGCTAAACAGCCATAAAGACCGCTTTTGCGGCAAATATTTATGGAGGTATGATAAATGCCAAGTACAGCAGTTCTTGAAAAGAAAAAGCAAATGGTTGCTGATCTTTCGGAAAGAATTAAAAATTCCTGTGCCGGTGTTGTAGTTGATTACAAGGGTATCAACGTAGAGGATGATACAAAGCTTCGTAAAGAGCTTCGTGAAGCAGGCGTTGAGTACACAGTAGTTAAAAACTCGATTCTCGGCAGAGCGGCTCAGGACGCAGGTCTTGAGGGACTTGATTCTGTTCTTGAAGGCACAACAGCTATTGCAACCTGTGTTGAGGATTATGTTGCATCTGCACGTATTCTTCAAAAGTACGCAGACTCTCACGATAACTTCTCATTAAAGAGCGGTTATCTTGACGGCGAAATAATCTCTATGGAAAAGCTTATCGCTCTTGCAAAGCTCCCATCAAGAGAGGTTCTTTTAGCTACAGTTTGCAACGTATTCAACGCTCCTATCGCAGCTTTTGCCCGTGCAGTTCAGGCAATCGTTGACAAGGGCGGCGCAGAGACCACCGAGTCGGCTGAAGAAGCTCCGGCTCAAGACGCAGCTCCTGCCGAGGAAGCAACAGAAGCTCCAGCAGAAGCACCGGCTGAAGAAACAGCTGAATAATTAAATCAAAAAAATATTTTAATTAAAAATTTTTATCGGAGGAAAATAAAATGGCATCAGAAAAAGTTACAGCAATTGTTGAAGAACTTAAGACTCTTACAGTTCTTGAACTTTCAGAACTCGTATCCGCAGTAGAGGAAGAATTCGGCGTAAGCGCTGCAGCAGCAGTAGCAGTAGCAGCACCTGCAGAGGGTGGCGCAGCAGCAGTTGAGGAAAAGACAGAATTTGACGTTGTTCTTACAGAAGTTGGCGCAACAAAGATTCAGGTTATCAAGGCTGTTCGTGAGGCTACAGGTCTTGGACTTAAGGAAGCTAAGGAAATCGTTGACGGCGCTCCTTCAACTGTTAAAGAGGCTGTTCCAACAGCAGACGCTGAAGCTCTCAAGGCTAAGCTTGAAGAAGCAGGCGCAAAGGTTGAACTTAAGTAATTCATCCAAAACAATGCAAATTAAGGCACTGACAGTTTATATTGTCAGTGCCTTTAGTCTGTTTAAAAAGTCCGAAATAACCGGGCTTTTTCTTAATTTTATGGGTAAATATATGGATGATAAAGATGATAGAAAATACCGTCATCCACAAGCATCCTCGCAATCGTTTTGCATTTTTTCTCTTTTTTTGACCTTCATAAATTGATTTTTCTATTACTTCGTTAAAAAG
>JAJBVC010000024.1 GCA_020860025.1 Clostridiales bacterium
AAGAACATTAAGGTCTTGGCACTTTTATATTGTTGTTGTAATAAGATGACTTTTTGTTATTAAAAAATAAAAGTAAGAAAGATACTTATTTTTACAATATGAGCGTGGTTATGACTGCTTTATCGACAGACTAAGGGGCTGTTGAAAAACAGCCCCATTAATTTATCAGTCGATATCAACAACTATTTTTTCATCGTTTCTGATTGCTGCGGCTCGCATAACGACACGGATTGCTTTAGCAATTCTGCCCTGCTTGCCGATTACTCTGCCCATATCATCTTCAGCTACGTGAAGATGGTAAACAGTTACGCCCTCTTCGTTAGGTTCGCTAACATCAACAGAAACAGCATCAGGATTTTCGACCAATCCTTTTGTAATAGAAATTAACAAATCCTTCAAAGAAAACACCTCCTGTTTAAACTTTGCTTGTTATACAAAATATTAAAGGATGCCTTCTTTTTTAAGAATTGCCTTAACAGTGTCAGTTGGCTGAGCACCGTTTGCAATCCACTTCTTTGCCTTCTCTGCGTCAATCTTGATTTCAGCAGGGTCTACCATAGTATTGTAGGTTCCGATTTCCTCAATGAAACGTCCGTCACGTGGATACCTTGAATCAGCCACTACTACACGATAGAATGGTGCTTTCTTTGCGCCCATACGGCGAAGTCTGATTTTTACTGCCATTTTAAATAACCTCCAAAAAAATATAATAAATTTATTTTATCCAAACCAAAACTTTATTTGGGTGAATACTTAACTTTTAAAATCCGAAAGGATTATTTGAACCGTTTGCTTTTCCCATCATTTTTTCAGCCATTTCGGGATTTGCCTGCATCATACGACGCATTTTTTTGCTTATTTTAGGCCCGCCTTTGCCACTGCCAAACTGCTTCATCATTTTTTGCATTTGTTTGAACTGGGCAAGCAGTCTGTTGACATCCTCAACCTGCATTCCGCATCCGGCCGCAATCCTGCGTTTTCTTGATGGATTGATAATATCAGGATGAGTGCGTTCCTGAAGCGTCATTGAATAAATAATTGACCTGAACTTTGTAAAAGCTCCCTCATCAATATCTTCATCCTTAATTTTGCCGCCGATACCGGGAATCATTTTTATAGTATCCTTTATACTTCCCATTCGCTCAATTTGGTCAAACTGGTCGAGCAAATCATTAAGGTCAAATTTATTTTTAGCAAGCTTTTTTTCAAGCTCAGCCGCCTTTTTCTCATCAAGACTTTGCTCCGCCTTTTCAATAAACGAAAGCACATCGCCCATACCGAGAATACGTGACGCCATACGTGACGGATGAAATGTTTCAAGGTTATCGAGCTTTTCTCCGGTGCCGACAAATTTAATCGGCTTGCCTGTAACAGCCCTTACCGAAAGCGCCGCACCGCCTCGTGTGTCGCCGTCAAGCTTGGTTAAAATTACGCCGTCAATTCCAAGCGTTTCGTTAAAGCTTTTTGCAACATTTACGGCATCCTGACCTGTCATTGCGTCAATAACAAGCAGAATTTCGTGAGGATGAACAGTCGATCTGATATTCGTAAGTTCTTCCATAAGCTGTTCATCAATATGAAGTCTGCCGGCGGTATCGAGAAATACGTAATCGTTACCATGATCCTTTGCATATTTAACAGCCTCATTGGCAATATTAACGGGGTTTTCGGTTCCCATTTCAAATACGGGAACTCCAACCTGCTCACCGACAACCTGAAGCTGTTTAATAGCCGCAGGACGATAAACATCGCAGGCAACCAAAAGCGGTCTGTGACCTTCTTTTTTAAGTTTAAGGGCAAGCTTTGCTGAATGAGTCGTTTTACCGCTTCCCTGAAGCCCGCACATCATAACGATTGTCGGCGGATGATTTGCTATTGCAAGACGTGCCTCGTTACCGCCCATAAGCTCGGTAAGCTCTTCATTTACAATTTTAATAACCATCTGACCGGGCGTCAGAGATTCCATAACGTCAGCGCCTATTGCACGCTGAGTTACCTTTGCGGTAAATTCCTTTGCTACCTTATAGTTAACGTCAGCCTCAAGAAGTGCAAGTCTGACCTCTCTCATAGCATCTTTAACGTCAGATTCGGTTAATTTGCCCTTGGCACGTAATTTTTTAAATGAATTTTCTAAGCGTTCGCTTAAACTTTCAAATGCCAATAAATCAA
The DNA here is from genome assembly GCA_020860025.1 of Clostridiales bacterium. Classification (GTDB taxonomy): domain Bacteria; phylum Bacillota; class Clostridia; order Oscillospirales; family Acutalibacteraceae; genus Eubacterium_R. The sequence goes on from JAJBVC010000024.1 coordinate 2,170, forward strand.
CTCCCTATTCCTCTTTTAAGAAAGAGGCAAGCGTTTTTATTCGGGCGACGTTATCGTTAATTTCTCTTGAAAGAGAATGATTGAGATTGTACTGATTTATAGCGTCGGCACATTCTATGATTTCATCAATGCCCTTTTTCATTTCGTTAAAGCGTTTTGCAAGACCAAGACGTTCCTCCATATCGAACAGCTGAGCCTCGGCACGCTTTATTGAATCACGCACACCCTGACGGGTAATGCCCTCGTTTTCAGCAATTTCGGAAAGTGAAAGGTCTTCTTCATAATAGAATACAAGGCAATCGTACTGCTTTTTCGTAAGCATTTCGCCGTAAAAATCAAGCAAAAAAGGTATTTCAAGATTTTTTGCCAATTAAACCTCCCCTTTCTGAAATCAAAATACAGTTCAATGTGTAAAGTGTTTTTTCTTTACAGCAAGCAGTATTATACTAAAGAGAACGGCTTATGTCAAGGAATATTTGAATAAAAAAATTTATTAAATTTTTGCAATAAATATTGACACAATACATAGTGCTTCTTTCTTGTGTTGAATACTAAATATCGGTGTAGTTTTAATTGTAATTTTCTTCATATTAAAATTAAAAGCGTAGAGGTGCTTACCCCTACGCTTTCATTATGTGGTTAAACAATTATTATTTTATTTTGCCAATGAACCGACAAGCATCATATAGTCGCCTATCTGTACGCCAAACTCCGGTGCGCCCTCCATAATAAGCTGCTGATCAGCAGTCATTTGGAACATATCGCCTGTACCCAAAAGAATTTTAAGCGCTGACGTTGCACAGTCAAATTTCATACAGAAAAATGGCTTTGAACGCTTGTACTCACCACGTCCCGCACGTGACTTTCCCGCCTTTACACGCATATATGCCGTACATTCGGGATGTCCCTCAACAGCCCACTGATAGCAGCGGTCGGGACTTTTAAGCGCCCAGTCGTGAACGAGCGGATGCCCCATTTTATTAAGCTGTGAAATACCTGATGAAAGCAAGTAAAAATAAAGCTTGCACAGCAGTAATGACAGTTCCTCATCATCTTCCGGAGGCTCTGCAATATTGAGCAGTGATGACATTTTAAGGAGCACCATCATAAATTTTATAAATTTTCCGAAAGATTTAATTTTCATCTTCGGCAGCTTTGACATATCGCCTTTCATAAAGGCATTCATTTTTTCCATAGAAGAAAACTCAAGCTCTGCGTCAATTTTTTTCTGACCGCAGTATTCGCCGAGCTTTACATTCCATTCGCCGTTTTCAACAATAAAATGAACAGCCTCTTTATCCTGCACGTTAACCTTAGCGGAAACCTGATAAATCGCATCAACGCCCTCAAACTTTTTATGAAGTTCCGGAACGTCTGTCGCAATAGTTTTCATAAGTGGCAGTGCTGCCGCCATAAACACTTTGTTAGTGTAACGTGTTTCGTCACTTGCCATAAAGCACACTCCTTTCCTAAAAAGCGTGGTCTGAGAATTATTTAAAATTCGTCATCCCAAGCATCGTCAGCCTCAAAATCAGCGTGCATCATTTCCTGAATTGCTTCGCTGATACCGTTTGCATCAATTTTTGCCATTGCAAGCAAATCCTCCTGCAAACCGATAGTGGAGAAAGCGTTTTGATGTCCGAGCATTTTGAAAGCGCAAGCCTTGCCTGATTTTGCAACTACCTCGGCAACAGCAGAACCGAGTCCGCCCATAACCTCGTGGTCCTCAACTGTAATTATACGGCGAGTGTCCATTACAGCGGACAATACAGCTTCCTCATCAATAGGCTTAATAGTGTGCATATTAAGGACACGTACCTTTAAGCCTGCGTCAGCTTCCGCCATACGAGCAGCCTGCATAGCCTCAAATACACATGAACCGCAGGCAATAACTGTAATATCGGTTCCGTCATTCATCAGGCTTGCTTTTTTATAGTCAAACTTACAGTCATCTACATTTTTGTAAATAACCTGGTCAAAGCCTCTGTTAATACGAATATAAACAGGACCCGGAATATCGTAAGCGGCTTTTACCGCATGGTACGTTTCACTTCCGTCACAAGGGCATATAACAGTCATATTAGGGAGCGCTCTCATACAAGCCATATCAATAAGCGAATGGTGAGTTGAGCCCGCCTGACCGAAAGACGTTCCTGCGTGAGTAGCAATAATTTTTACAGGAACATTCTGATAACAGATGTCTGTATGGATTTGGTCAAGAGAACGTGCCGCTGTAAAAATCGCAAATGTTGACGCAAACGGAACAAGACCGTTTTTTGCCATACCTGCCGCTATACCGAAAAGATTTTGCTCCGCAATGCCTACGTTGAAAAATCTGTCAGGAAACTGCTGACCGAACATTCCGATTTTTGTTGACTTGGCAAGGTCAGCGGTAAGAGCAACTACGTCCTTATGTTCCTCACCGAGTTCGCAAAGTGCAATACCGTAACATTCCGCTGTGGAAAGTTTTGTTGTATCAGTCATTGTATAAGTCATTCCGCCCATATGTTACGCCTCCTTTTCCGCACGCTCACAGCGTTCTTTGTAATATTTGTCAAGACTTGCATAAGACTTCTTTACCATATCATCATCAAGAGAACCGTAATGCCACAGATAATTATCTTTCATAAAATCAACGCCCTCGCCCTTGAAGGTATCCATAACAATGGCAGTAGGCTTGTCGCCGCCGTCTTGATGATTTTTTATAGCGGCTTCTATAGCGTTATTGAGTTCTTTCATATTATGACCATCAATACGAATTACGTTGAAACCAAACGCTTCAAATTTCTTATCAACAGGCTCAACCTTCATTTCGTCATCAACACGGCCGTCAATCATACACTTATTAACGTCTGCAAATACAACTACATTTGAAAGCTTGAACTGTGCGGCACTCATTGCAGCCTCCCAGTTTGAGCCCTCATTAAGCTCACCGTCGCCTGTGATAACGTAGTTCATATAGTCGATACCGTTTACTCTTCCAGCAAGTGCAAAACCTACGGCAAGAGAAAGTCCGTGACCGAGAGAACCTGTTGAACAGTCAACACCAATTACCTTATTACAGTCAAGATGCATACCTATTTTAGCACCCGTAAGGTTAAATATTTTAAGCTCATCAATCGGCATAAAGCCATAATCGCAAATAACAGGTGCATAGCCTACGGCAGCGTGACCCTTTGAAAGAACAAAGCGATCCCTGTCAGGTAAATTCGGATTGTTTACATCCAATTTCATAAAACGATGATAAAGTATGGTCATAGCGTCCATAGCGCTAAGCGCACCGCCAATATGACCCGACCCGCCCCAAACAGCCGTTTGGATAGTAAGTCGTCTTAATTCGTCAGCCTTTTTTTCAAGGCGCAGCCATTCGTCTTTGTCGAACGGCTTGTAATCAGCCGGCATAATTTTACCTCCCAATAATTATTTAATTAGATTTAGTTCAGGATGATTTTTTGCAACTACGCCAAAAGCATCCTCTGCAATATCAACGGCAAGCTTAATATCATCATCACTTAAAGAAGCGTTAATAAAATGATTATGGTGCGACGCAAGGAATAATCCTCTTGACACACATTCCGCAACCCATTCTTGATGAAGCATCAAGCTGTCGTCATTTGAAATTCTCAGATAGAACAGCGCAGGCTCGCCGGACACGACAAGATTAAATCCGTGTTCTTTTGCGGCAGCCTTAAAGCCTTCTGTCAATTTAATACCCTTTTCTCTGAACATTGTTGGAACGTCAAGCCTTTTCATTTTCGGAATACAAGCAAGGCATGCCGCAAACGGCTCGGCACTCATCCAGTAAGAGCCTGTATAAACAACAGATGAGGCTGTTGATTTCATATGCTCAACGCCACACACAGCTGACATATTGTATCCGTTTGCAAGCGCTTTACAAAAGCAAATAAGATCCGCTTTTATACCGTAATAATGGTCGGAGCCTGCTATATCAAGCCTAAAGCCTGTACGTACATCGTCAAAAATCAATACCATTGAATGATCGTCACAGAATTTGCGAACCTTTGCCCACTGTTCGGGCGTTGCACATACATTATCACTGAAATTGCCGTGGTCATACGGCTGAGCAATAAGTCCCGCAACATCGCCGCCGCAAGCGTCATAAGCCTCCTGCATAGCGTCAATATCAAACCATGGTACAACAATGTCATTGCTTACCTCTTCGGGCAAAATACCCGGGTAATCTATTTTTTGCGCCCACTGAAAATCGCCGTGATAATAGCCCTTAAAGAACATCATCTTTTTCTTTCCCGTATGAGCACGTGCGCACATTACGCTGAAAGTAGTAGCGTCTGAGCCGTTTTTCATAAAGAAAGCCCAGTCCGCCATAGCGACCGTATCCTTTAAAAGTTCGGCGCATTCAACCATTTTATATGACGGCGAAGTAGTACAGTTGCCTATTTTAAGCTGTTCCATAGCCGCTGCGTCAACATCATCGTCACAGTAGCCAAGCACGTTCGGGCCGTATGCACACATAAGGTCAAGATACTTATTGCCATCAACGTCCCAAAAATATGTACCCTTCGCTTTTTGTGACATTAAAGGCCATTTGGTAATCGGCAAAAAGAGTCCCTCAGACGGGCCGAGATGGCCGTATACACCTGACGGAATTGCATCAAGTGCTCTTGAAAACCACTCCTGTGATTTTTCATGTTTATATTCAGGATATTTACTCATTTTAGTTTCCTCCTAACCAAGATACTGCGCTACTCTGTCAAGTATGCGGTTAATATTGTCAACCATAGAAATCATACCCGACATATATATATTGCCTGCGCAAAGCTCCGCTATTGTTGAGGCGGTTCCGTTAAACAAACCAAACGCAAGGTCGATTGTCTTAAACTCCATTATTGCACGTGGAGTATCAGGCTTTTCCTTAATAGTTTCAAATTTATGGTTGCGAACACGAATTGTCGCATAGCAAACGTCTGTAATTGCAACCTGAACATCACCGTCAACTGTATAAAGCGCCGACTGCTGTGATATGGAATCATGATTTGCAAGAGCGGAAATTGCGCCTGCAACAGTATAAAAAGTCAGTATAGTAGATTCCTCAAAAAATGCTCTGTTCTTTAAATCCTCTTCACTTGGCATTAAAAGCTTTGTAAGCCTGTCGGTAAGCTTTGTAAAAGGCCCGAGCAAAAATGAAAGCACCTGCGCAACTCCTTTTACCGGTACGCCCGGCTTGCTGTCGTCAATAAGAGCGTTAAACTTTTCAGGTGAGGCAAAATTCATTTTGCACGTACAGCCGTAGCTGCCTTCCGAAAGAGAACAGCCGTCCTTTGAAAAATGGAATGTACAACATGGCCCATCAGTAACGTCAAAGCAAAGAGATACGGGCTTTTTAAGACCTGCACAAACAGCCTTTGCCTCTTCGTCAAGAGCGCATAATTTTTCAAGAGTAGCAAGAACGCCGTACATATTTACATATGCCATAGCTTTTGCTTCTTTCATAATAATCACCATAGCCTTTCAGGCTACAAATATTTATTAAAAATCATTAACATCCTGCTGTAGCCTGACAAGACGTTAACAGCGATTACAGCCAACTCAAAATTACGCTGTAATCAAATTCTGAGGAAAATATAATCTAAACAGTGTGATTTTTTCACACTATTACTTCTTATTTGACAAGTCGGGGCAAATGCTCCTTATTATCAAGTAAATATGTATGTGTTAATTATATCACAACTTCAAAGTTATGGCAACAAAACTGCAAAAATAAAACTTTACAATTCTGTTAATAAATTATTTGCGTGTAAAAAACAGAGCCTGCATTATAAGTAGGCTCTGCTTTTGTAATTATCTGTTCACTTTAATTAACATCAAGATTGTATATATCAAGGCTGATTTGAGCAATCAGTTCGGCGGCTTCTGTTACACCACTCGTGAAAACACCTATAAGATACGTCGTATCTGCATAAACAATACCATAGTCGTGGACATATCCGTTATATGATCCGTATTTGTGAGCGACATCTACGTCAAGATATTTTTTGAGATATTCGCCGTAGGACGACTCTTTCATATCGCTGATAAGCGTTTCGTAATCGTCGGCATTTTCATAAAGATACGACATAATTTCGTACCCATACTGAGCACTGGTAATATTGGAGCTGTAAAAATCCTCCGGAAAATCAATATCGGGTGCGTATTCAGAAATACTTTGACGGCAGTTTGAATAGCCTAAATTTTTAATCAAAATATTTATAGCTGTATTATCACTGTAAACTATCGACTGTTCAAGCAAAAAGTCAATCGGAACATAATCAAGAACGCTGTAGGTAGACGCAGTCTGACCGTCACCCGCCTCGTAGCAGTCGCTTGCATACAAAAGCGTATCGTCGGCACTTATTTCGCCTGAATTTATCATATCGTAGTAAAGCATTGTAATAGGCACTTTAATCGTACTGGCAGCTGTGAAATACGTATCTTCATTAAAAAAGTAGTATTCATAGGTATCTGTATTATAGTAAAAAAACGCAAAATTTTCTTCACTTAGTCCGTTTTCAGCTATTATGCTTGCTACAGTTGATTTAACCGTATCGCTTTCTGTAGGAGTCGGCAATGTTGTGGTTGTGTCCTCCTGAGAGGTCGCAGCTGCATCGTTTGTGCTGTCATCGGTTAATACATTGTTATTGGCAACAACAATGCAGGCGATAAATATAACAAACGTGCCGATTATTACACCTATCAGTATTTTAAATATATCCGGTAATGATTTTTTAGACGTTCCTGATTTCACAATTGTAACCTCTGCTTATTCATATCTTAACGCATCAATAGGATTGAGCTTTGCCGCCTTGTTTGCCGGAGCGTAACCGAATATTACACCGACAAGCATTGAAAAGCCAACGGCAATAGCAATTGACGATATTGCAGGGCTTGCCGAATAGCCGAGCACATTTGAAATAACAGCGCCTATACCTATTCCGAAAATGACACCTATTATTCCGCCTATAAGACATATTACTACAGCCTCTGTAATAAATTGAAGACGTATTGAGCCGTTTGACGCTCCGAGTGCCTTTCTTGTACCGATTTCCTTTGTACGTTCGGTAATTGAAACAAGCATTATATTCATAACGCCTATTCCGCCGACTATAAGGCTGATAGCCGCAATGGCTGCAATAGCATAAGAAATTGTATCAACCATCTCGGTAAGAGTTGAAATGATTGTTTCAAGCGACGACGCTTCGCACGTCCACGTATCGTTTTGAGTATAATATGCGGAAAAATATTCCGCTGTAGTGTCCATAAATGTTGAAGTATCGGTTTCGGATGATGTTACAACAGTAAGCGTCTGATAACCGCTGCTGCTTCCCGTTATAACCTGAGCGGTTGCCATTGGAAGATACATTTCTGTAACTGTGCTTGTGTCCTCATCTTCAGACGTGCTTGCTGTATCGTCCTCATATTCATAAACGCCCTCAATATAGAAATAATACGGTACATTATTGATTGTAACGCATATTTTTTCTCCGATTACTTCACGAGCCGAAAGCGATAATGTATCTTCTACAAAAGTATCAGAAACGACGCAGACCTTTCTGTCGGAATCTTTTTCATTATCAATATATCTGCCGTAAAGAATGTTAATCTCTTCGGCATCGGCATAATCATCGTTTGTACCCATAACCGTTACACTGCCATCGGATGAGGAATCGGAAGAGGACGTTACAGTTCCCGTTCCTACACTACAGGTAAGCTCTACATACTTAACATCGTCGGGAAAAGCAGTTTTATACGCTTCTATCATCTCATCCGTAATCAAATCGGAATCTGACGGATTTTCCGACGCAAACTGTTTAATTTTTACTCCGTCACTTGTACTTTCGTCGCTGTCTGATTTTTGCGTAAGAGAAACTGTAATTGATGTTGCGCCCAATGACGACATACTGCTGCTGACCGAGTTTGTAAGCGAGGTACCGACTGTATTGATTGCTATAACCGAACCGATACCTATTATTATACCGAGCATTGTCAGTATTGCTCTCATTTTATTCATTCTGAGCGATTCAAAAGCTAAAGCAATATTATCAAGAAATGCCAACTGCGCCGCCTCCTTTACTTTCGCCCACGATTAAGCCGTCTTTAATCGTAATCACTCTGTCACATTCCTCCGCAAGATCTCTGTTATGAGTTATAAGAACTATAGTCTTGCCCTGATTTTTGTGAAGTTCGTGAAAAATATCCATAACCGTTCGGCTTGTTTTTGAATCGAGAGCGCCCGTAGGCTCGTCTGCAAGTATTATTGAGGGGTCGTTGGCAAGAGCCCTTGCTATTGAAACTCTTTGCTTTTGACCGCCCGAAAGCTCATTCGGCTTATGCTTTATTCTGTCTTTCATACCGACTGTTTCAAGCAGGTGCATTGCTCTTTTTGAGCGTTCCCTTTTCGGTACACCGCAGTACATCATAGGAAGTTCGACATTTTTTAAAGCACTCTGTCTTCCGATAAGATTAAAGGTCTGAAATACAAAACCAACCTTTTTATTTCTGATACCCGAAAGAGATTTATCATCTGCGACGGAAACATCTATTCCGTCTAAAATATAACTTCCCTGCGTCGGCCTGTCGAGTACACCGAGAATATTCATAAGAGTTGATTTACCACTGCCTGATTCGCCGACAAGCGCAATAAACTCGCCCTCATAAACAGTTAAATTTATACCGTGCAGAACTTCAAGCTCGTTTGGCTGACCGATAAAAAAACTTTTTCTTATATTTTCTATCTTAATTATTTCGTTAGCCATTTACTGCATGCCTCCGCCGCCGAAGTTGCCGCCACTAAAATCTGATGAACCTCTGCCACCGCCTGATGACGAGCCGCCAGACGGCATATCGCCACCCGACATTCCGCCGCCTGAATTTCCGCCAAGGCTTGAGAATAAGCTGCCGAAGAGCGATGATGAATCATCGGATGAATCGCTCGTTTCACCTGTTTCTATTCCTTCGGTCAAATCGGCTGAGGAACGAATAACATCGCCCTCGCTGAGTTCGTCAGACTCAATTTCAATATAATAATCATTTTGGTCACCGGTAGTTACATATATTTTTTCAAACGTCATATCGGTGCCTTCACCGCCTGTCTGACGGTATACGTAATCGCCGTTGCCGTCATCATCGTTGCCGACTGCGTCAATCGGAACCTGATAAACATCTTCTGTTGAACTTACAAGAATTTCAACAGATGCATTCATACCTATGCGAAGCTCATCTGTTTCACTGTCAACAGTAACCTCTGCTCCGAATGAGCCTGACTCGCCCGCTGTTGGGTCAATCTGTGTAAGTGTGCCGTTTAACGTATCTTCGGAAGCATCGCTCGTTATATAACAACTAAGACCTGTTACGGCGTTATTTATATCTGCTTCCTCTATTGTTATGCTGACCTTGAGCTTATCAAGATTCGATATTGTAGCCACAGCCGACATACCTGTTGCGGATGAGCCGACAGTTGCATTAAGCGTTATAACAGTTCCGTCCTGCTGCGCTTTGAGTTCACATTCATCAAGCTGACTTTCAAGTTCGTCCAAAGTATCGCTCGTTGACGCTGATGAAAGCTGTTCCTCAGCCTGGTCAAGTTGTTCCTTTGCCTGGTCAACGGCATCGCTGTACTGCTCGTACGTCTGCTCCGCTGATTCATATGCGGAATATGCCGTCTGATATGCAGATTCAAGGCTTGAATAATTACACTGTGTTTTAGCCTCACTTAATGCGGAAGCCTTTTTGCTGAGCTTTAATAAAGTATTCGTTCCCGATGAATATGTGGTCGTTACATTTGCCGTGCTTTTAAGCTGTGCTACAACCTCGTCACAAATATCGTCTGCCGGCTTAT
>JAJBVC010000213.1 GCA_020860025.1 Clostridiales bacterium
ATTTATATCCGTATTTATTTCCTTTTTTTAAATATTTCATTTGAGTTAATATACTCAAGTAATTCTTTTTCTGTTTTACAGTCTTTTTTTGATATTTCATATGATAATGAAATATCCTCATTATCAATAATTCGCTCAACTACCCATTTGTTGGTTAATTCTTTAATAGCATATTCAGTGCCGTTGATTTTTTTAATCATTATAATCTCCTTTCTATTATTGATTTTTTAAACTTCACCGGTCTTTACAGTTTGGGCAAGCGGTGTATCGTCATAAAGGACATAATTTTCAATAAGTTCTTCTACTGTTTCATAAACTTGTAAAAAGCATTTTAGTGTTGAGTCAGATACACGACTTGTTCCAAAGTTTGTCATCGTAATGTAATAACCTAATTCTCCAATCCATATATCATATTCAGCTTCGCCATAGTAAAGAGTTAATTCCGTTTCAGATATTTCATTTTCTATGTTCTGATTATTTTCAGGTTCAAAGAATTTTGCTGCAATTTCTTTTCCGAATGCTGTGTGTCCGTTAGCGGTTAATTTACGATAATGCTGTAAAAACTTAAGTTCTTCTTTTCGTATATCCTCTTCTATTTCTTCTTCTGTCCAACCCTCATATCTACTTACAGTTGGACCATCATAATAATAATCATAACTATAGCCGAATGGGTTTATTGGAGTTCTTTTTGCAAATTTCTTAGCCTTTTTTACAGCTTTTTTTATTGCTTTTTTATTTATATTCACAATTCATTTCTTTCTATTATTTCTTGGTATTGCAAGGGTGGCGCAATAAACTGCCTTTGCATTATTTATTTTAAGTATACGTGAACATTCATTAAGCGTTGCGCCGGTAGTTTTTACATCGTCAATAAGCAAAATTACCTTGCCGTCAACATCGACACCTTTACACATATCATAAACACCGCTGACATTGTTTTTTCTTTTATCGGAAGGCTGTTTATGCTGTGTTCTGTTAGGCTTGATTTTATGCAAAACTCTTTCAAGCGGTACGCCGATTTTTTGAGAAACCTCCTGCGCCAAGAGTTCGGACTGGTTAAATTCACGTATTCTCTCTTTGAATATAAAAAGAGGAACATACGTTACAATATCAAATTTTATGTTCTTGTATTCCTCTAAAACACAATTTGCTATGTCTTCGCCCTGCCGTTTTGCAAGAAATTTTATTCCCGACGTTTTTAATGAGTAAACGGCTGAAACAACACTGTCTTGATAATGATAAGGCGCTACAATTTGATTATACTGCGTATTATGTTCTTTACAGGTACAATCATTCTTATTTTCACCGCAATATTTACATCTTGGCGGTTTAATTGACGGAAGATTTTTACATAAATCACAAAGGCTTTCATCAAGCTCGATTACCTCACCGCAGAACGGACAGCGGTTTGGAAAAAGCGCCTTTGACATTATTTGAAGTGCGTCACGCAAAATACTCATACTGTCAAGTACGGCGACACTTCTTCATAAATCGTATCGCCTATTCCTTTAATTTCTTTAATCTGCTCAACGCTTGTGTAACCGCCCAAATATTCACGGTACTGAATTATAGCGTCGGCACGGACTTCACCTATTCCGTTTATTGTCATAAGCTCATCAGCCGTACACGTATTCAGATTTAGAGGATAAGAAACGCTTGTATCAGATGAGGTAGCGGTTGTATCTGCCGATGTTGTTGTAACATTTTGATTAGCGGTTGTCGAATAAGTGCCGCTATAATTGCCTGAACTGCTGCTTGAAGCGTTATTTACGGTTTGGTCGTTAGAAGTATCCTCTGACAAATCATCGGAATTTGTTTTGTATTCGTCACTCGTATCCTGCGATGATGTATCTGTACCGCTTTCGCTGTAATCAACAGTAGATGTATCAGACTGAGATAAAGAAAAATAAAATAACACACCTGATAAAAGAATCAAGCCTATTCCCAAAATTATTAAACTTTGTGATTTTCCTTTACTCATCTCTTTTTTCCCGTACCTCTGCTTTTTTGATAAGAATTCTTACTATATCCCCTGCCCTGATTGCTTCGACGGCTATCCTGCTTATAAGATTTGTCGGCAGTCGGTCTGATGAGACATTTTGAATCATATCCGATTAAATCGAATCGTTTGCATTTTTTAAGCGCTTCCTCAACAAGACGCTGATTTTTAGGATTAAAATATTGAAGCAGAGCTCTTTGCAAAGCCTTGTCGTGACTGCTTTTTGCAACATATACCTTTTCCATAGTATAAGGGTCAAGCTCGGTATAAAACATACACGTTGATATAGTTCCCGGAGTCGGATAAAAATCCTGTACCTGCTCGGGTCTGATATGATTTTTCTTTAAAAATAATGCAAGCTCTACCGCATCGTCAAGCGTTGAACCTGGATGTGACAACATAAGATAAGGCACAAGATACTGCTCTTTGTCAATTTCACCTGTATATTTAAAATAACGCTTTGAAAACTCGATATAAGCCTCTATATGAGGTTTTCCCATTTTATCAAGGACAGAAGCCGAACAATGCTCAGGAGCGACTTTAAGCTGCCCGGAAACGTGATTTTCAACAAGTTCTTTAAAAAAGGTATCGTCTTTATCTTCAAGCAAATAATCGTAGCGAATACCGCTTCTGATAAAAACTTTCTTTACAGAATCAAGCTCACGAACACTGCGAAGAATATCGAGGTATTCACTGTGGTCAACTTTTAAATTCGGGCAAGGTTTTGGTGCAAGGCACTTTTTACCCTTGCAAAGTCCGTGCTCTTCCTGCAAATCACAAGACGGTCGGCGAAAATTAGCCGTAGGCCCGCCTATATCGTGTATGTAGCCTTTAAAATTCGGCATTTGAGTAAGTTTTTCGGCTTCGGCTATAATGCTTTTTTTAGAGCGTGTTGTAACGTATCTTCCCTGGTGAAAAGCTATAGAACAAAAATTACAAGCACCAAAGCATCCACGGTTATGAGTGATTGAAAATTCAACCTCACGTATTCCCGGAACACCGCCCAATTTTTCATAAGAGGGATGATAAGCACGCATATAAGGAAGCGAATAAACACGGTCAAGCTCTTTTTGCGTAAGCGGCGGCATCGGTTTATTTTGAACGAGCATAAGCTTTCCGTGACGCTGTTTAATAACCCTGCCTCTTATATGGTCTTGCTCATCCTGCTGTATTCTGCACGACTTTGCATATTCTCTTTTACTGTTAATTACATTTTCAAGGCTCGGACATTCAACACCCTCATAAGGTGTTTGTGTTACAGGGCAAAGATAGCAGGTGCCCTTAATATCATGCATAGAAGTTACAGACTCGCCGTCAGCAAGTCTTTGTGCAATTTCAATAGTTTGATTTTCACCCATACCGAATGACAGTAAATCAGCGCCTGAATCAACAAGAATACTCGGTCTGATTTTATCATCCCAGTAATCATAATGTGCAAAACGGCGAAGAGACGCCTCAAGTCCGCCTATAATTACAGGACTGTCGGGGAAAATACTTTTAATCATTTTAGAATACACTATAACAGCTCTGTCAGGTCTTTTGCCCGCTTTGCCGCCTGCCGTATATGCATCGTCACTGCGAAGCCGTTTAGCCGCCGTATAATGAGCAACCATTGAATCTATATTACCGCTTGTTACAAAGAAGCCTAAACGTGGTTTACCGAACTGAACAAAATCATCTTTCTTTTTCCAGTCGGGCTGACTCAAAACGGCAACTCTAAAGCCTTTGCTTTCAAGAACTCTTGTAATTATAGCCGCACCAAAGGACGGGTGGTCAACATAACTGTCTCCTGTTACATAGACAAAATCGACCTCGTCCCATCCCCTGTCAATCATTTCTTTTTTATTTATCGGCAGAAAATTATTCATCTTCGCTGTCGTCCTCGTCATAGTCAAACGGCGGAATGTCGTCATTCGGCAATGTTTGTTCAAAAGATATTTGCTCTGTATTTTCAGCAGTAAATTCGTCGTTTGATGAATAAGCCTGCATTTCCATCCATTGCTGTCGGTTAATTAAAATTTCTCTCGGCTTTGAACCGTTTGACGGGCCGATAACACCCTTATCCTCAAGCTGGTCAATTATTTTGGCTCCTCGAGCGTAACCGACAGACAGTTTTCTCTGAAGGAATGAAGTAGATGCGGTTCCCGATTCAAGAACAACATCAACAGCCTTTTCAAATAATGCGTCGAGTTGTTCACCGTTTCCGTTATCTTCAAACGGTGATGATTTTTTATCCTGAACTGCTTTTTCTTCAATTTCCTTTTGAATATTGTCGTCATACTGACTTTCGCCCTGATTTTTAATAAAGTCGCAAAGGCTTTCAACCTCTTCATCGGAAATAAAGCAGCCCTGAACTCTGATTGGCTTTGTAGAGCCGATTGGTGAATAAAGCATATCGCCGTGACCGAGAAGTTTTTCAGCACCGCCGGCATCAAGAATGGTACGGGAATCAATTTGAGACGAAACGGTAAGCGCTATACGAGATGAAATATTTGCTTTAATCAGACCTGTAATTACGTCTACAGACGGTCTTTGAGTTGCAATAACAAGATGCATACCGACAGCACGAGCCATTTGCGCCAATCGGCATACAGAGTCCTCAACCTCTTTAGGCGCCGCCATCATAAGGTCTGCAAACTCGTCAATAAATATAACGATTTTCGGCATAAACTCCATATCGCTGTGCTTTTTGACATATTTGTTATATCCCTCAATATCACGCACACCGATTTGAGAAAGCTTTTGATAACGCTGAAGCATTTCTGAAACAGCCCAGCCGAGCGCACCGGCAGCTTTTCTCGGGTCAACAACAACGGGAACGAGCAAATGAGGAATACCGGCATATTTTGAAAATTCAACCTGCTTGGGGTCAATCATAAGAAACTTTACTTCATTAGGCGTTGCCCTGTAGAGAATTGAAGTGATAATCGAGTTCATACAAACAGATTTACCCGAGCCTGTAGTACCGGCAATAAGAAGGTGCGGCATTTTTGAAATATCGCAGTAAACGCACTTGCCCGCAATATCTTTACCGAGACCTGCGGACAGTTTACTCTTTTGCTGTTCAAATTCGGGAGTATCAATAAGCTCACGCATAGACACCGAGTTTTTAACAGTGTTCGGAACTTCTATACCAACTGCCGATTTGCCAGGAATAGGCGCTTCTATTCTAACGTGAGTTGCAGCTAAATTAAGAGCTATATCATCGGCAAGATTTGTTATTTTTGATATACGAATACCTGCGGCAGGCTTCAATTCATATCGAGTTACAGTAGGGCCTCTTGAAATATCCGTAATAGTAGCGTCAACATTAAACGAATGAAGAGTATCAATAAGCATTGTTGCGTTTTCTTTTAACTCTCCGCTCACGTCCTTAGCTGATTTCTTTTTACCGATTGTCAGTAAATCAACACTCGGCAGTTTATAATCGTCTACCGTTGATGCCATAGATTCTTTTGAAACGGTAAAAGGCTCTGCCGAATTTTTCTTTTGAGATTTATCCTCGGATGCTTTATCTATTATTTCGTCAATTGTTTTTTCTTTTGGATTATTATTCTTTTTGTTTTCTCTTTCTCTTTTGTTTCTTTCGGTTGTCTGATTGATTTCGTCAATAATATCCTTCGGGACATTTGAATCATCGCCTGTATCGGAATTTTTGGCTTTTGACCTTGTACGTTTCGGTTTACTATCCTCCTCGTCTGAAGGCGGTTCAACATCAAGCGGAACATCAATATTCTGCCTGTTCATTCTGCGTTGTTCACGGCGTTCTTCAATAACAGGCGCAACCTTATCGTATGTAGCCTTTGCAGGTTTTGCCGCTCCTGTAAAAAACTGCAAAACAGTAATTCCCGTAATAAGCATAAAATCAACAAGAAATAATACAATAGAAATAATAATTGCGGGAACTTTGCCCATAGTGAGCAAAAGCCAGCCGAAAACAGCACCTAAAAATCCGCCGTTAAATGTGGTTGGGGCGGTATTGTAATTATCAACGACTACTGTTTTGAAATCAGTTCCCGTATCGTTTTGCACAACAAACACGAAAGACGCTATCAAAAGTACCATAATAACGACTTCAATACATTTTGCGACAAACCTTGAGGGACGTTCGTTATTTATTGAATAAAAAATACTTACAATTATAGTTAAAAGCGGAAAAACGCAGGCTGCAAATATACCGAAAATCCCAACATAAACATTATGAAGAACATACCATATTCCGTCGCCCGAAATAACCGCAAGACAGAAAAAGATAACTGAAACCGCAAAAATAACGATTCCGGCAATACGCATTTTATCCGCATTGGTATTACTTACCTGCTTTTGAGCGGAAGTATTTTTTTTACCCGAAGCACCGCCTTTTGCGGCAGCACTTGTTTTTTTAACATTTTTACTTGTATTTTTTTTATCAGCCATATGTACCTCTTATTTCATCATTTTATCGCAATTTGAAAAATACCGATAATTAAACAAATTATTCCTATTGCAACATCATAAATTGCAAAATATATTAACCATCTGTTTTTTATTATATATTTTAACAGTTTCACCGCAAAAAACGTAACGACAACCGAAATAACGACAGCTATTATCGCACTTAAAACACTGACTTTAGTTACGCCTACAACAAGCTCTGTGATACCTGTAATGAGCAAAACAGGTACGGACATTACAAGAGAATAGCGAAGAGCATTTTTTTCATTAAGTCCAATCAGTACGCCCACAGCAAATATTCCGACAATTAAAGAGCTGCCCGACAAGGATATTGCAAAGAAAGCAGTAACGCCTAAAATAAGCGCTCTGACAATGTCGTGAATTTTCGGTGACGGTTTATTATAATATGTAACGGCAAAGAGCATAGCGCCGAGCAAAGCCGTGCAAATTCCCTCATCAAGCAATGTTGAATTATAAGATAAACAGTTGAAAAGTTCAAATAGATTTCCGCCGTTACCTGTCGGAATTAAAAACAAAATCAAAATTGCCAAAGAGCACAGCGTCATATACATAAATTTGCGTGACGTTTTTGCATTTTTAACTCCAAAGCGTTTATGAAACAAATCATTCCACGAAGCAAAAAAGTTTTTAAACTGATTGATAAAAAGTTTAAAGCAAGCAATAAAAATACCGATTGCTATTCCTATATGTATAACGCCTGTCAGCTGAGAGCAAGCGTCTGTATATCTTCCCGAAAAAGTATGAAATATTGCCGAATGTCCGCTTTCAGATATTGGTAATATGAAACTTAAGGCTTGAGCGATTGCCTGGAATATTGCTGTTAAAATTGACATAGTTTTTTCCCCCGTAAAGAGATGCGTTATCGATAAAAAATCCGTTTCTTATATAGTCGTAGGGATTGCTTGAGCGAATTGATGAATTTGAAGAAACGCCTGATGCAAAAATGTCATTTTCACTAATGATTGTCCAAAGCATTATTTTTCTCCTCAATCATAATATTAAGAAAGTCAAGTGCGTCGCTCAGACCGCCCATTTGGTCAATCAGTCCCGATTTAACCGCTCCCTCGCCGTCAAGAACAGTACCGACGTCCATTACAAGCTCGCCTGTTTTCATCATAAGATTTCTAAATTCATCTTCATTTATTTTTGAATTGCCGATTACAAAATTTACTATTCTGTCCTGCATTTTTTCAAAATACGAAAAAGTCTGCGGTACTCCGAGAATAAGTCCGTTCATACGAACGGGATGAACTGTCATTGTTGCGCTCGGAACAATAAAACTGCGCTTACAGCTCACAGCAAGCGGAACACCGATTGAATGACCTCCGCCAAGTACAAGAGAAGCCGTCGGTGTTTTCATAGTGGAAAGAAGTTCGGCAATAGCAAGACCGGCTTCAACGTCACCGCCGACAGTGTTTAAAATTATCAGCAGTCCCTCAATTTCCTTGCTCTCCTCTATTGCGACAAGCTGCGGAATTACGTGTTCGTATTTTGTGGTCTTATTTTGACTGGGCAGAATATAATGACCCTCAATCTGACCTATTATTGTCAGGCAGTGGATAAAATGACCGTCTTTTGAAACTGTTATTGAGCCTGTTTCAAAATCAGACGCTTCAGCCGTATTTTCCCTATCGTTTTGTTCATTATCGTTTTCTTGTTCGTTATTGGGCACACTAATCACCACTAATTATTTATGCCCCCAAATAAATCAATTATTAAAATTATACCATATGCTTAAAAATAATTCAACATTGCAACTAAAGAAATATATTGGATTATTAAGTTGACATATTAAGAAATTTATAATAAAATATATATTATCATTGTTAAAATTATTTACAAATAGGAGGACTTTTTATCAATGGGACTTACATTAGCACAAAAATTGATTAAATCCCATCTTGTTGAGGGCGAAATGGTAGTAGGTACCGAAATCGGTCTTAAAATCGATCAGACGCTTACACAAGACGCAACAGGAACAATGGCTTATCTTGAATTTGAGGCTATGGGAGTTGACCGTGTAAAAACGGAAAAATCTGTTGCTTATATAGACCATAACACCTTACAAACAGGATTTGAAAATGCTGATGACCACCGTTATATTCAAAGTGTAACGAAAAAGCACGGTATATATTTCAGCCGACCGGGTAACGGAATTTGCCATCAGGTACATCTTGAAAGATTCGGTATTCCGGGCAAAACTTTAATCGGCTCCGACAGTCATACCCCTACAGGCGGCGGTATAGGTATGCTTGCTATGGGCTCCGGCGGACTTGATGTAGCCGTTGCTATGGGCGGCGGAACTTATTATATTCCAATGCCAAAAATGACAAGAATTAACCTTACTGGCTATTTAAAGCCTTGGGTTTCCGCAAAAGACGTTATCCTTGAGGTTTTGCGTATAATGAGCGTAAAAGGCGGTGTAGGCAAGATTATCGAGTACGGCGGAGAGGGCGTAAAGACACTCAGCGTTCCCGAAAGAGCAACTATTACAAATATGGGTGCTGAGCTTGGCGCTACAACTTCTATCTTCCCTTCCGATGAAATTACTTTAGCGTTTCTTAAAGCGCAAGGCAGAGAGGATGACTGGACTGAAATTCAGCCTGATTCCGACGCAGTATACGATGAGGTTATTGACATTGACCTCTGCTCGCTTGAGCCGATGGCTGCCTGTCCTCATATGCCCGATAAAGTAAAAAGTACAGAGGAAATCGGCAAAATCAAGGTTGACCAGGTTGCAATCGGTTCTTGTACAAACTCATCTTATGTTGATATGATGAAGGTTGCCGCAATTCTTAAAGGCAAAACAGTTGACCCTTCTGTATCTCTTTGTATTGCTCCGGGCTCAAAACAGGTACTGAATATGCTTGCTCTTAACGGCGCTCTTTCCGATATGATAAGCGCAGGCGCAAGAATTCTTGAATCGGCGTGCGGCCCGTGTATCGGTATGGGTCAGTCACCTAATTCGGCAGGTGTATCACTTCGTACATTCAACCGTAACTTTGAAGGACGTTCTGGAACAAAAGACGCAGGTATCTATCTTGTATCACCTGAAGTTGCGGCTGCTTCCGCACTTACAGGTTATCTTACCGACCCACGTGAACTCGGCGACGCTCCTGTTGTTGAAATGCCTGAAAAATTCATTGTAAACGATAATATGATAGAAGCTCCGGCTACACCTGAGGAAGCGAAAAATGTTGAGGTTCTTCGTGGCCCTAACATCAAACCATTCCCGGAAACAGCACCGCTTCCCGATGATATTACCGCTAAGGCAATTCTTAAAGTCGGCGACAATATTACAACAGACCATATTATGCCTGCCGGCGCTAAAATTCTTCCGTATCGTTCAAATATTCCTCATCTTTCTCAGTATTGCTTTGCTGTTTGTGATGAAACGTTCCCCGAAAGAATTAAAGCTGAGGGCAAAGGTATTATTATCGGCGGTTCAAACTACGGTCAAGGCTCTTCAAGAGAGCATGCAGCACTTGTTCCTCTTTATCTCGGAGTTAAGGCTGTTATTACAAAATCTTTTGCAAGAATCCACGTTGCAAACCTTGTAAATGCAGGAATACTTCCGTTTACATTTGCAAATGAAAGCGACTATGATAAAATCGACCAAATGGATGAACTTGAACTTCCGAATATCAAAGACTGCATTGAAAACAATAAAACTGTTACGCTCAAAAACTTAACAAAGAATGAAGAATACGAACTTGATTCATCTCATCTTTCAGACAGACAAAGAGCTATGCTTGTATGCGGCGGTCTGCTTGATTATACAAGAGAAATGAATAAATAAAATAAAGGAGTTACTATTATGGATGACGAGAAAAAAGTAATTGATGAGGCTGTTGAAAAATTCCGTTCACTTATGGAATCACAGCTTGCAAGAGCAAAAAAAATAAAAGAGGACAAGGATTTTACCGACTATGACGCACTTGATACAATTGTTATCGGTATTTGCGGCGGTGACGGTATAGGCCCGATTATTACAAAAGAAAGCGAAAGAGTTCTTGCTTTTCTCCTTAAAGACGAGGTTGAAAAAGGCAAGGTTGCATTTAAGGAAATCGACGGTTTAACAATCGAGAACCGTGCCGCTTGCAATAAGGCTATTCCCGACGATGTTCTTGCTGAGCTTAAAAAGTGCCACGTTATTCTTAAAGGCCCTACAACCACTCCGAGAGCGGGCGACCCGTGGCCTAATGTTGAATCGGCAAATGTTGCAATGCGTAAAGAGCTTGACCTTTTTGCCAATATGCGCCCTGTTAAAGTACCCGAGGAGGGTATCGACTGGACATTCTTCCGTGAAAATACAGAGGGCGGTTACGCTGTCGGTTCACACGGTGTAAATATTACCGACGACCTTGCTGTTGACTTTACTGTCGCAACACAGGAGGGCTGTGAAAGAATTGCACGTCTTGCCTATGAATATGCAAAGAAAAACAATAAGGGCAAGGTTTCAATTATAACTAAGGCAAATATTATAAAAACAACCGACGGCAAATTCCTTAAAACCGCACAGAAAATCGGTGAGGAATATCCGGACATTGTTACCGACGACTGGTATGTTGACATCACAACGGCAAAGCTCATTGACCCTATGAGAAGAAAGGACTTTAAAGTCTTTGTTCTTCCTAATCTTTACGGTGATATTATCACTGATGAAGCAGCTGAATTTCAAGGCGGCGTAGGAACAGCAGGTTCTGCAAACATTGGTAAAAAATACGCTATGTTTGAGGCTATTCACGGCTCTGCACCACGTATGATTAAGGAAGGCAGAGGTCAATACGCAGACCCTTGTTCAATGCTCAGAGCGTCCGTTATGCTTCTTTCTCATATAGGTTATCAGGAGCAGGCAAACGCACTTGAAGCGGCTCTTGACAAATGTATGTTTGATGAGAAAAAGCTTACAATCACAGGAAGAAGCGACGGTTGTACCTGCAGTGAATTTGGCGATTATGTTATGCAGACAATTACCGAAATGACAAAATAATTTGTATATATTTGTATAAATATGTATAAAAGAGAGGGATAAATATGGCAGGAAAAGATGATATATCATTATCTGTAATAAAAAGACTTCCCCGCTATTACCGTTTTTTGCAATCACTGAAGGAAAACGGTATTGTACGAATCAGTTCAAAGGAACTTGCTGCAAGAATGGGTTTGACAGCATCGCAAATTCGCCATGACTTTAATTGCTTCGGCGAATTCGGTCAGCAGGGCTACGGCTACAACGTGCCCGAACTTTACGAAAAAATCGGTGAAATTCTTTGCGTCAACAAGGAGATTAAGACTGTGCTTATCGGTGCGGGTAATCTCGGCAAGGCTGTAACAAACAAAATTTTTTCAAAAAACAGCGGTTTCAAGCTTATCGGAATTTTTGATAAAAATGAAGCTCTTTGCGGTAATATGATTAGAGG
>JAJBVC010000013.1 GCA_020860025.1 Clostridiales bacterium
ACCAGCTACTTATGAGGAAAGAACAGAGTATCCTACCGGCAGCAGTCCCCAATGTAATATAGTTTATTCAAATTTTGCGGTTTCACGTGAACATGCAAAGCTGCACTGGAACGGTAATTCGTGGTCTATTATTGACCTTAACAGCACAAACGGAACATATGTCAACGGCAAAAGGATAAATTCTTTTAATTTAACAATTGGAGACGTTATATTTATTGTTGGTTTGTATTTTATAGTAGGAAATGGCTATATTGCTATAAATAATTGTAATAACAGGGTTTCTTTCAGCGTTCCTAAAATTCGTAGGATAATTAGTGATAGTGATATTGTATATGCACCAAAGATTCAAAATGTATCTTACTCGCTTTATGACAGAACGCCACGTCAAATAAAAGCTATCAATACCGAGCCTATTGAGATCGAGACGCCTCCAATGTCTTTAAGAGGAAATAATATTCCCTTGCTGCTCAGACTCGGTTCGCCAGTTTTAATGGGCGGAAGAGCCTTAATGAACGGTAACATATTAATGGCGATCAGCAGTATGGTTTTGCCGACATTAACACAAGGATTGACGGAAAAAGAGCGTAAAGAGTACGAACAAAAAAGAGTAGATGGCTACAGAAAATATCTTGTTTATATCGGTGACGAAATTAACAAGGAGAAGTTGTCTGAGGAAGAGCTTCTTAATTTTAACTATCCGCCACTTGATAATGTTTTGCAGCTGGTTATTAACAAAAAAAGATTATGGGATCGCAGAAAAAGTGATTCGGATTTTTTAAAGATTCGTTTAGGATACGGCGAATATCCGATGATCGTGGAAAAAGAATACCCAAAAAAGAGATTTCAAATTGAAACGGATATGTTAGAGGACGAAATGTATGCCTTGGCAGAAACGCCTACTATACTGAATAATGTTCCGGTTATGTTGTCATTTGTTGAAGACTTTATTTTGGGAATTAACGGAAAACATAATCTATTGCTGCAGATGGTTCGTAATATGATTTTACAGGTTTCTGCCGCACATAGTTATGATGAGGTTAAAATTGTTATTCTTGTTGATCCCGAGCAGGCGGATTATTTCCATTTCCTTCGTTATTTGCCTCACAATTGGAATAATGAAAAATCAATAAGATTTTTTATAACATCTCACGCAGATGTGCAGCAATTTACAGCTTATTTGAACAAAGAGCGTGAGGAAGCAAATAGCTCATCTCAGAAATATGATATTAGCGAAGGCATTTCATATGTTGTGTTTGCACTCAGCAAAAACTTGTTTAATCATAGTGAAATTTTAAAATCAACACTTAAAAACACAAAATATTCGGGAATTTCTATTATTGCCGCTTTTGATGTTTTGCCAAAAGAATGCGGAAAGATTATAAAGTTAGATAACCAATGTAAAATAATTGATTATTTAAAGCCGGAAAGTGAAGAACAAGTTTTTATTTTGGATTCTGCCGGAAACACGATTATTGAAAACAGTGTTCGCAAAATGACGGAGACTAAATTAAGGATTGATGATGAGAGCTATAAACTTCCTTCTATGGTGACCTTCCTTGAAATGTTTAATGCCGGAAAGGTTGAACACATTAATCCTTTAGAACGCTGGGAAAACAATAATGCTGTTAAATCACTTGCAGCTCCTGTAGGCATTGGTACTGACGGTAAGACTTTTATGCTTGATTTGCATGAAAAGTTTCATGGACCGCATGGCTTGGTTGCAGGTATGACCGGTTCGGGTAAATCGGAGTTTCTTATTACTTATATTCTCTCAATGGCTGTTAATTACAGCCCCGATGAGGTGGCGTTTGTTTTAATTGATTATAAGGGCGGCGGACTTGCTGATGCTTTTGAAGATGAAAAAAGAGGTATTCATTTACCTCATTTAGTAGGAACGATTACTAATCTCGACGGTGCATCAATTAATCGTTCTTTGATGTCAATTAAGAGTGAATTAAAACGTCGTCAAGCCGTTTTTAAAGATGCCAAGAGCAAAACAGATGAAGGCACAATGGACATCTATGACTATCAAAAGCTATACAGAAACAAGCGTGTAAGTGAACCTATGCCTCATTTGATTATTATTTCAGATGAATTTGCTGAAATGAAGACGCAGCAGCCGGAGTTTATGAATGAACTTATAAGTACTGCCCGAATCGGCAGAAGTCTCGGTGTTCATTTGATTTTAGCGACTCAGAAGCCTGCAGGCGTTGTAAATGACCAAATCAGAAGTAATACAAAGTTTCAAGTGTGTCTGCGAGTGCAGGATCGATCGGACAGTATGGATATGATTAAGCGTCCTGATGCTGCCGAACTTAAAAATACCGGAAGATTTTATATGCAGGTCGGATATAACGAGTTTTTTGCGCAAGGTCAGTCTGCGTGGTGCGGTGCAGAATACACCCCTCAGGAAGACGTTGTATCGGTAAAAGATAATTCGGTTCAATTTGTTGATAATGTAGGACAAAATATTCTTAAGATTGAACCTGAGGTTAAAGTCAAAAAAACAGGCACTAAGCAAATCGTTGCGATTGTTAAATATTTGTCCGACCTCGCTAAGAGAGAGGGCTTGGAAGCACGCTCGTTATGGAGCGCTCCGCTTCCGACCAAACTTGATTATGACGAGTTTATGTCTGCATATAAAAATCAAAGTGATAAATATATGAAGCTGCTTTTAGGTTTTGTAGATGACCCTGAGAGACAAAATCAATTTCCTTTGGTTATTGATTTTATGAAAATTCATCATATGTTCGTATGTGGCATTGTTGCATCGGGTAAAACGACATTTATCAAAACTATGCTTTTAGAATTTGTTGAAAAATACAGTCCTGATGATTTTAATTATTATATTTTGGATCTTTCATCAGGAGCTCTCAATATGTTTGCCAAATTGCCACATTGCGGAGCATATCTTACGGAAAATAATGAGACTGACTTCAGACGACTGTTTAATTTAATAAAAGACATAATAAGCGAACGGAAAAAGCTTTTTTCGGATGCAGGTGTGACAAATTACAATTCATATTGCGATATTGCTAAAATTCCGATGATTATGTTTATCATTGACGGTTTTGTTAATATTAAAAATTTTGCTGCCGGTAACGATATTTCTATAACACTGCATGAAATATTAAAGGAAGCGGCAAACTGTGGTATAAAGTTTGTTATTACCGCAAATCATCCAAACGAAGTAACCCTAAAGAGCAGAGACGAACTTGATTTTCGTATATCTTTAACCGCAAAAGATCGCTACGAATATAATGACATAATGAATGTAAGATGTACTGTCGTTCCTCCTGTCAATCCGGGAAGAGGATTATGCTTGGTAGATGAAAGATTGCTTGAATATCAAGTCGCTATGCCGTATTCCGAGCTGGATGAGCAAAACCGAAATAATGCACTCAGAAAAAGATTGGAGGATGCGGCAAAGAAATACGATAATTCAAAAAAGGCAAAATCCTTACCTATGGTCGATAAAGGACAGAAGTATTCCGAACTTTGCAAGGGTTATGATAAAAACATTTTACCTCTCGGATATTTAATTTCGGAAATGCGGCCGATTGCAATGCCTTTTCATCAGCTTTATTCATTGTCGATATACTTAGGCAATCCACAGGGTGTTAAATCCATAGTTGATAATCTTATTGAACTCGGTCGTCATAACGATATGGATTTGGTTATTGTAAGAAAGAAAAGTGATTCTGTTTTTGACATTGGTTATGAAACTGAAATTCGATCTGATTATCTTGGAAATATTACTTTGTTGAATTCAAACGAAGATGACCTTTCGGTTTTATCAAATCTTTTATTCAATGAAATTAAATCAAGAAATGTATATAGGGATGAATATTGTGTTCAAAACGGTATTCCCGAAACTGATAATACACGGCTTAAACAAGCAAAAAAGTATATAAGATCAAAAACCAAGCCATTACTTGTAATTCTTGAAAGCTTTGGTGATGTTTGTCGGGTAAAAAAGACCGAAGACTTGGAAATTGAACTTCGTACATACTTGACAAGAACAAATGGATACAATATTTATTTTGCAGCCTGTTTTTATCCGAATGAGGATGGTGCATTAGCGTCAAATCAACTTATGAAGAACTTTAATAAAGAAGAATATTATATGTTGTTTGGCGGTCAGTACAGCAGACAAAGTATTTTCGATGTGCCTATGGAATTAAAACGAGTTGATAAAATTAATCCCAATTATGATAAATATATGCTCAAGTACAGGGGAGAGTGGTATCCAATGTATATGCCTTGCGGAGAAATCGGTGCCTCGTCGGACAACCCTGATGATATGTCAATTATTTAGCGGAGGTATAATATGGATAAAATTTTGATTCAGTTGACGATTCCCGCTGTTAACAGAGAATTTGACGTGTTTGTACCTCTTGATTTGAGTATTGGTGAGCTGACTGAAATAATCGTTAAGGGCGTTGAGGATTTGTGTGATGGGGCATATATTCCATCGGGGAATGAAATGCTTAATTTAAGAGAAAATCGTGCTCCTCTTAATCCGTTACTTACACTATATTCATACGGAATCAAAGACGGAGAAGAAATATTTCTCATATAAATTTACCTTGAGAGAGGTCTGAAAAATGGACAAGATTGATGATTACTTGGCTGATTGTATGTACTATACCGCAAAGCTTGAGGACAAAATGCAAGAGTCAAGAGATTATGTGCCTAATTGCATGAAAGGTGAAATACTTGATGAATATTTAAAAACCTGTGATTTGGCAGAGACAAGAATCTCGAAAATCAATTCAGAATTACACAAACTGCAAGAGCATCTGGAATCGCTGGAACTCCAATCGCTTGTGTAGTTGTGTATATATTATTAATGAAGAAAGGAGGTATGGCATAATGACAATTGCTATGCAAGACAGGGCCGCTGCTCAGAATTGGGAAAGCAAAGCAACTGATTTAAATGAAAGAGCGGAACAAGCGGTTCAAAAAGCCGCGCAAATCGTTCAGGAAATAAATGAAATGGCTGACGGTACCTTGATTGATGAACTTTATCAAATTGGTGGCACTTTATCAACAGTTGCAGCAAGTTTGCTTACAGCTATGAATGCTATTATTGATGTTGTAAATAACTTATTGAGCGCAGTTGAAGAGCTTATTGAAAAAGGTAAAGGATTTTTAGACCAAGCATTTAGCACTATACAATGATAATTTTTTATAGAAGGAGATGAATTTTTATGGCAGAGAATCTTGCGATGCACGTTGATTCAGATACATTTATTAATGCAAATGAGCAACTTCAGGGGCAGATTGAAGCACTTAACGGTATTCTTGAAGAATATCAGAACTTAAAAACGAATGTAAGAGACTTTGTAGAAGATGCCGACTCAAATTTTGACAATATGCAAGCTAATGTTGAAGAAAACATTAAGGCAGTTAAAGGCGAATTGGCACAGGTTCAGTCAATCAAAGATCAAATTCAAAATACAGTTGATTCGATGACCGAAATGAATACAAATGCTCAGACCATTCTTACTCAAGGTGTTGAGGCCGCTTCAGGTGCTGTAAAAGCAGCAATTAAATTAGATGAATTAGGAATTATATAATTTGATTTTTTTTGACACTAATAAGGCAGCGGTACATATTGACGCTGTTTCAGAGGAAAAAAGAATTGCTCAAATACTTCTTGATAATTTAAAGATGATTAAGCGATTGGCATATGCAAAATACGACATTGACCCAAACTTATCATATGAATTCCAGCAAATTATTAAGATGACAGATGAATTGGTTGAGTATTACACAAGAATAGTTACAGCTATGAGCAACATTTCTGATGATGCGATAAAGATTATTCTTGACACTGAACGTATGCTTGATGATACTCAAACAAATGTCAATGATTATATTGATATGTAGAATTTTATCATTTGTAAGTATTTAAAATTAATTCCTTCCCGATAATAACATTTATTTTGTTGTTGTCGGGATTATCTTTATCGGGTAATGACAAACAATCCCTCCGCTATACGGAGGGAAAATAGAAAGCTTCGGTAAAAAACAATACTTAAAAATCAGAGATTATTTAATAAATAAAAAAGCTTATAATTCCACGAAAGGAAAGATGTATTTAACTACATCAAAAAACGAAAATGAAAAAGATTTTTGCAATATTAACTTCCGTAATTTTAGCCATATTGCTTGTTTCATGTAGCAATACAAGCAATGAAGATGAGGTTTCTGTTTGGTATTTGGCAGAGCAGGATATTGAAGCGGAAGAGCTTTTCGCCGATGTTAATGATACGGTAGATCCCTCCCAAATTTATAATTCAATAGAATATAACGAACAAATGTTTTACGGTGTGTATACTCTTAATAACGAGGACAAGGACATCAAACAAGTTCGAAAGAATATTTCATTTAACGATGTTGAGTTTTTAGACGGAACGTATACTA
Organism: Clostridiales bacterium; assembly: GCA_020860025.1. Taxonomy (GTDB): domain Bacteria; phylum Bacillota; class Clostridia; order Oscillospirales; family Acutalibacteraceae; genus Eubacterium_R. The sequence continues at coordinate 6,433 of JAJBVC010000013.1, forward strand.
TAACATCGCTACCTATCTGCGTTTCTTCGGGAAGCGACTATATCTGCAATAAAGTAAGAAATTATATTTATGATGATTTTAAAAATGCAACCGATATAGAAGTAGCTGTTCTTGAATTTGCAACGCAGGATGATATAGGAACGGCTGTATGCTCTTACGAAGTAAACGGCAATAAAATCACATATCAGGTGTTGGAACAAACAAGCGAAGACGGAGAGACGCTTGAATATGAAAATGACTTGCCGACATTTGAGTATGAATTTTCAATAACAGGGCCTTATCTTACTCTTTCAAACGGAAGTGAAAGTATTACGCTTACGGGTTATTCGTTTACTGAGAATACTAATGCAGGTGACATATGGTTGTCGGGCTATTCACAGACGGAATCGCCACTCGTTGACGATCTTGATTACATTTCCGCAAGAGAAGGAATACTTAATTTAGCCGCAACAAGAAGCGGTGGTTATTACGACCAATCGGCAGTTAAAATCAGCGATGACGGTTTGATTACCATTTATTTAAATGAGGATTCGGAAAATGATGAAAGTGCAACTTTTCATCAATATGCGTATATAACTAATTGTTCCGGATTATCATCACGTTTTACTGTTATTTTGCTTGACGGTGAAAAAGAGTATTATTATACGGACTCAATCGCTTCAAGAGAATCACGTATTCTTTCCGAAGACAGTGATATATCCGAGTTGAGTGAAGATGATATTGAAGAAATAGCCGAAAAGAAATCTGATTTATTTGACGATTTGTATAACGAATTTCAGGAAGCGGGAATTAATGCCGATATTAACAGGTCTACGGGTGAAATTGCGTTAGACTCAACTGTGTTATTCGGAGGAGATTCCGCTGTTGTAACTGATGACGGCAAGGAGTTTTTAAATAAATTCCTCAAGGCTTATACAGATATAATTTATAATGAGAAATATGACGGCTTTATTTCAAAAACGGTTATAGAGGGACATATTGCTCCCGTAGACGGTGTTACATATGAAAGCGGTCTGCCGTTCTCTGAAGAAAGAGCTGAAAATGTTAAAGAGTATTGCTTGTCGGGAGATACGGGTGTCGATACAACTAAACTTGCCCAAACTCTCGAAACTGTAGGATACTCTCAAAGCAAGCCTGTTTATGACAGCGACGGAAATATTGACTACGACGCCAGCAGACGAGTTTCATTTAAGTTCGTTGTTAACACAGATTAAAAAATAAAAGTCTATGGACGTGAATTATGCCTAATAAAGAAGAATTGATAAATTGTTTCAGAGATACTCTTAAAACAATTAATGATGATAAATACTTGCTTGAAAAAACAAACACGGCGGTAAAAAGAACAGATATATTTTTGCAGGGGTCGGGAAAATTAGGGGAGTTTACACCGGAAATAGAGGTGTCAAACGACACTTCATTTAACGCTGCGAAAAAATTATTGCAAAGCTGTAAGAGAGTTGCGGTGTTGAACTTCGCATCGGGTGTTAATCCCGGTGGTGGTGTAACCGTAGGCGCAATGGCGCAGGAAGAATGTTTGTGCAGAAGCAGTAATCTTATTCCCTGCTTAAAACAAAATCATATATATAATGAGTTTTATAATTATCATCGTTCGTTAACTGATACCTACTATTCGGATAGGATTATTTATACGCCGAATGTAACAGTGTTTAAAGATGACAGTCCCATTCCCAAATTGCTGCCAAGGAGCGAGTGGTTTGACGTTGATATTATTACTTGTGCGGCTCCGAATATGATAAATCACGAAATTGATGAGAAGGTTCTTTACAAAATCTTTAGAGATCGTATATGTGAAATATTAATTTCCGCCGAACAGAACGATGCAGACGGTATCGTTCTCGGTGCATGGGGCTGCGGAGCGTATAAAAATCCACCGCTTATTGTGGCAAAAGCATTTAATAAGGCTATTGGAACAGCAGGTTATTCTCATTTCAAAAAAATATCTTTTGCAATAAAAGCAGATACACAAGTCGGACTTGAAAATCTTAAAATATTTGAAAATATATTATTACATAACGACGATATTATACCTGAAACGCCGTCGGATATTATTTTAAATAATAAAGATAAATTTAAAGAATGGCAAAGGAACAATCCGTTATACAGAAAAAACTTTTCTGTTTTCGGCGATTCTATAAGCACATTGGAGGGAGTCAACCCGATTGGCTATTCGGTATTTTATCAGGGTGAAAATTCTCAAAAAGCCCAAGTGATTAAAACAGAGGACACTTGGTGGGGAAAAGTAATCGGATTTTTCGGCGGAAAATTGCTTGTTAATAATTCTTATTCAGGCAGCAAAGTAACGGGAGAGAGCATTTTCTCGGGCAATAGCGACGCAAGAACAGATTTTCTTCATTGCGGAGGTGTTGAACCGGATGCAATTATTATTTATCTCGGCTTTAATGATTGGGCTAAAGGTGTTGCGTATCAAAGTGTTGCAAATCATTCAATGGACTTAATCAACTATTTTGATTTTGCATATTTGAATATGATATTAAAAATAAAAAGAAATTATCCTGATTCTCAGATTTATTGCTGCACACTTAATACGACATTTATGTCAGTAAATAATAGCTTTAAGTTTTCTTTCGAGCTAAATGGTGTACATATCGAGAAATTTAATGAAATAATAAGAAATACGGCTAAAGTACAGAAGTGTAAATTAGTGGATTTATATTCATACAGTACGCCTTATGATTCGATAGACGGTTCTCATCCCAACAGTAACGGAATGAAAACTTTGGCAAAATTGATTTGCGGTGAAATAGCTGATGATGCAAAAATTTTTTTGACAGAAAATATCGACGAGGGCAATATAGATGCTGAATCCGCAAGGCTGTTGGCTCCAAAGGCAAGTTATTGTTATTATTGCGGTGCTAAAGTTTTAGATAATGCTAAATTTTGCCTTAAATGCGGTAAAGAACTGGAATATGATTTATCCGAAAGCACTGTAATATGCCAACATTGCGGTGAGCAGGCTCTGTCCGATTATCAATACTGTTTGCATTGCGGTAAATCTTTGGAACAGCCAAACCTTGAAAACACAGAGCATACGACTGTTTTACAGGAGGATGAGTTCCCCGATATAGTTACTGACGATCGGTATAAATTGCTCCGTAAAATTGGCAGGGGAGGAACATCAAGAGTTTATTTGGCTGAGGATTTAAAAATCGGCAGGGAGTGCGCCGTTAAAATTGCAAACAAGACAGGATATGTAAATGAGATTGCTTCAAAGCTTCTTATGGAAGAGGCAAATAAAATGAAATATTTGGCGCATATTTCAATTCCTCAGCTTTATGATATTATTGACGAAGAGGGCAGATTGTGCATTGTTATGGAGTACATCGAAGGTGCAACGCTTGATAGTATTATAAGAAACACAAAATATCCTTTAGAAGAAAAAACGGTTGTTGAGTGGGGAAAACAGCTTTGCAATGTGCTGTATTATCTTCATTCATTAAACCCGCCGAGAATATTCAGAGATGTAAAGCCGTCAAATATTATGCTTCAGCCTAACGGCTTGATTAAATTGTTCGATTTCGGAATAATGAGAACATATGATTTCGATAAAACGGTCGATACCTGCAGCTTGGGTACAAAAGGATTTGCGGCTCCCGAGCAGTTTGGCGGAAAAGGACAAAGCGACGCAAGAACCGATATATATGCATTGGGTATGACGCTTCATTATCTGCTTACGGGAATAAACCCTGTACAAATGCCCGACGGCGTTCTGCCGATAGTAAGATATAGACCCGAGCTTTCAATAAAGCTCGACAGTGTAATCCAAAAGTGCGTTCAAAATAACCCTGATGACCGATATCAAAATTGTATGGAGCTGCTAAAAGATTTAGAAAATATTTAAACACAAATTGCAATCAATAGTAAGCTACAATTTGTGTTTAAATAATCTATATTATATATTATGTAAAGTCTGTCGTATGACAAAAGTTTTTTCAATATATTTAGCTTTTATCATTTAACAACCATATATTATTTATTTTTCATAACTCTTGAAGATATTACAGCTTCAAGAGTTTTTTTGCATTATTATAGAAAATGTCGCTCAGGGCATTATCGTCAAGACCGCAGGTCAGCACCTTTTGAATCTCAACCGACGGATGATGATACGGTGAATCCGTACCGAACATAATCCTGTCTTTGCCGACAGTTTCGTACGCCTCTTTGATTTTACTGCCCATCGGCATACCGCTCATTTCAAGATAAAGATTATCATATCGCCTTGCCATTTTAAGAGAAGCGTCAATATACACTCCGTGACCGTGGCCCATATGTATCATCGTAACCTTTACATCGGGGTAACGCTCTGCAAGCAATGCAATGCTCCACGGAAGTGAATACGGCGGATGACCGCAGTGAATAAACACAGGAATGTCATATTCCTTTGCAAAATCCATAACGGGATAAACTATTGGGGAATCGGCGACAAACGAATTTGAAAGCGGCTGCATTTTGATACCCACAAATCCCTCTTTATTTATGTACCTGTCAAGCTTTTTCTCTACATCGTCAAGCACGGGATTGACCCAAACAAACGGAACTATCTTTTCCGGATACGACTGAAAAACGTCAATAACCTCGTCGTTGCCGCTAAATGACGGCGCAGTTAAAAATGTCTTTTCAATTTCATATTCTTTCATCTGTTCAATCAGCTTTTCCTTCGTCATACAAACGTTAGCCCAGCCGCCGATACTGCCGATATGCGAATGTGCGTCAATTTTTTTCATAACTTTCACTCTTTTCTGTTATTATTCAGCCATTTTTCTAAGCTTAGCTGTAATTCCTGTTTTGTTAAAAACGGCTATAAATACGACCGCAACAATAATTCCGATTACGGTTTGAAGCGTAAGTCTCGGCAAAGATGTAAAGGCATAAGCCTTGCCATACATAAAAATTTTTACCACCGTATATGCCACAATTTGAAATGCACCGCCGATTACACCGCCAATTATGAAGCCTGCAAGCTTATTTTTTATAATTTTTTCGGCAAACGCTCCGCAAATCAAAACCATAATCACTTTGATAATAAATGTCGGTACAATCCAAGCGGCATATCCGCCGACCAAATCAGCCATAGCCGCCCCTATTCCTGCCGCAAGACTTGATTTTTTTGAGCCGAGCAGAGCGATTGAAAGAAAAATGATACTGTCGCCCAAATGAGTGTAGCCTGACGC
>JAJBVC010000163.1 GCA_020860025.1 Clostridiales bacterium
GTATGGAAGTTCTCGGCGATGCTGTTTTGTCAATAGTGTCGGCAGAGTTTCTTTATAAAAAATTCCCCGATATGCCGGAGGGCGAACTATCAAAACTTCGTTCCTCGCTCGTATGCACATCAAGTCTCTCAAATTTTGCACAGTCTATTCATCTTGGCGATTATATTTTTCTTGGAAAAGGTGAAGCAAATACAGGCGGCGCTGAGCGACCGTCTATACTTGAAAATACATTTGAAGCGCTGATTGCCGCCATATATCTTGACGGCGGAATGGAATCTGCGAAAAAATTCATTCTTTCTTTTTTAACTCCGGCACTTGAAAATCATAATATAAATTTTAAAGATTATAAGACAGTTTTGCAGGAGGTTGTTCAGCAAAATCCCGATGAAAATGTAAACTATGTTCTTGTCGGTGAAAGCGGGCCCGATCATGACAAAACATTTGAGGTTGAAGTTCATCTTAATTCAAACGTAATCGGAAGAGGAAAGGGAAAAAGTAAAAAAAGTGCCGAGCAGGAGGCTGCCAAAGAAGCACTTAATTTGATGGGATTATGAAAAAAGGAAATATAAGTATATTTGTACCGCACGAGGGCTGTCCTTGTCACTGTTCTTTTTGCAATCAAAAAACCATTACAGGCAAGACGGACAAGCCGTCGCCCGACGATGTGGCAAAAGCTGTTAAAACAGCGCTTAAAAGAAAAGATTATATTTATGAAATAGCATTTTTCGGCGGTTCGTTTACCGCTATTGAAAGGTCATATATGACCTCGCTTTTAGAAGCAGCGTATAAATTTGTCGATGGCGAGCGAGTTGTCGGAATACGAATTTCAACGAGACCCGACTGTATTGACAGTGAAATCCTTGAACTTCTAAAATCGTATAAAGTTACGAGTATAGAGCTTGGTGCACAGAGTATGGACGACGATGTTCTGCTTGCCAATATGCGTGGTCATACGGCAGATGACGTAGTAAAGGCGTCACGTTTGATTAAGGAGTACGGTTTTGAGTTCGGACTTCAAATGATGACAGGTCTTTATAAAGATACAAACGAAAAAGCAATTAAGACAGCTCGTGAAATCATTGAGCTTTCTCCCGATACAGTTAGAATTTATCCTACGGTTGTGCTTAAAAATACATATCTTGCCAAGCTTTATGAGGATGAAAAATATACTCCGTTAAATCCGGATGATTCCGCAGAGCTTTGTGCAACGCTTGTTGAAATGTTTGAAAATGCAGGAATTAATATTATTCGTTTAGGTCTGCACGCAAGCCGAGATATTAAAGGAAATATGCTTGCGGGCGGATTTCACGATTCCTTTGGCGAACTTGTAAAATCAAGAATTATGGTAAATAAGATTCTTGCTTATCCTCCGGGAGATTATCAGGTTTATGTAAATGAAAAATCACTCTCAAAGCTTAAAGGAAACAAAAAAAGCAATATCTATCTTCTAATTGAAAGAGGATATAATATAAAGATAATTATTGACAACGGCTTGGTTGTTGATGAATTGAGGATAAAATAATGGTTTTAAAAACACTTGAAATGCAGGGCTTTAAGTCATTTCCCGACAGGACTGAACTTAATTTCGGTAAAGGTATTACCGCAGTTGTTGGCCCTAACGGTTCGGGAAAAAGCAACATTTCAGATGCTGTTCGCTGGGTGCTCGGCGAAACAAGCACGAAGTCACTGCGTGGTTCAAAAATGGAGGATGTTATTTTCGGCGGAACCTCAAGTCGAAAAGCCCTCGGTTTTGCGCAGGTTCAGCTTACTCTTGATAACAGCGACCGTACGCTTAAAGATAAAGGTGATATAGTTACAGTTACAAGAAGATATTATCGTTCCGGCGAAAGTGAATATAAGATTGACGGCGAAAGTGTCCGCCGACGTGACATTCACGAGCTTTTTATGGATACAGGCTTAGGCTCGGATGGCTATTCAATGGTAGGTCAAGGAAAGATTGATTCAATAATTTCCCAAAAGAATGAGGACAGGCGAGAGCTTTTTGAAGAGGCAGCAGGTATTTCTCTTTTTCGTCACAAGAGGACTGACGCTACAAGACGTCTTGACCAGGCACAGGAAAATCTTGTTCGTCTGCTTGATATTCTCAACGAACTTGAAAGTCGTGTCGAACCGCTTCGCAAGCAAAGCGAGAAAGCCTCTAAATTTCTCGAATTATCAGAAGAAAAGAAAACGCTTGAAATCGGTGTTTGGATTCAAAAAATCAACCGTTTTACAAATGATTTAAGAGAGCAGGAACACAAAATTGACGCTACGAATGCGTCTTATGAAAACTGTGAAAAAGAACTTAAAAACATTGAAAATGAAATCGAGAGTATTCTTGAAAAAACCGCTTTAATAAATGCTGAAATAGAGCAAATTCGTGTATCTTCAAAATCGTTTGAGGAGGAAGCGCTGCGTAAGGACGGCGAAGCGTCTGTTTTAAGAACTACACTTTCCCATAATAATGAAACGATTGAGCGCTTGAAAAACGATATTGATGCGGCGGATGATGCAAATGCGTCCATTGATTTTCAGATTGAGGAAAAAAGAAACTTTATAACAATCAGCGAAAAAGGTATTGCAGATAAACAAAGTGAGCTTAAAAGCGTCACTGATGAGATGAATAAGCTTATATCATCAAATGAAACCTTTTCAAAACTTTCGGTTGAGCTTAATCAAAAAATTACCTCTCTTACTCTTCGGCTCTCGGACTGCAAGGTTAAATGTTCGCAGGCGCTTTCTTCAATAGATGAGATTAAGAGCCGTCAAGGTATAGTCGATGATGCTTTAAACGACTGCTTAAAAGAACTGAATATTACACAGTCGCAAAAGAAAGAGAGCGACGAGAATTTAGCGTTTTTGCAAGAAAGAATTGATGAAAACAACAATTCAATGTCAGGCTATCAGCTTAAACTGAAAAACAAAACAGATAAAGCCGAAAAAATTAAAGCCGACCTTGAAAAAGCAAATCTTTCTTTGTCGCAGGCTCAGTCCAAGGCAAAAATGCTTTCGGATCTTGAAAAAAATATGGAAGGCTTTTCAGGTGCTGTAAAGGCGGTTGTTAAGCAGTCGCAAAGCAAAGCACTTTCGGGTATTCACGGTACGCTCTCTCAGCTTATTACGGTTGAAAACGAGTATTCTGTTGCAGTTGAGGTCGCTCTCGGCGCCGCTATGCAAAACATTGTAACAACCAACGAGGCTGACGCTAAAAGAGCGATTTATTATTTAAAAAATAATCATTTGGGAAGAGCGACATTTTTACCAATAAGCGCTATTAAGCCAAGAACTCTTGACGAGCGTGACTTGGATGATAATTTAGGCTTTATAGCAGTTGCGGCAGATTTGGTTGAGTGTGACAATAAATATAAAAATATTGTATCAAATCTTCTCGGCAGAGTTGTTATTGTTGAGGATATGGATTCGGCAATCGGTATTTCAAAACGCTACGGCAACCGCTTTAAGCTTGTTACTGTTGACGGACAGGTTATCAACCCTGGAGGTTCAATGACGGGTGGTTCTCAGTCAAAGGGAGCAGGTATTCTTTCCCGTGGAAATATGATTGACGAGCTTAACGAAAAAGCAAGCGAAATCGAAAAAGAAGTCAATGAGTTGAGCGGTAAACTTAAAACAGCTGTCGAGGATGCAAATTTTGCAGCCGCCGAGCTTCAGGGTGCGCAGGCTGATTTACAGCAGGCAAAAGAAGAACTTATCCGTGCGCAGGGCGAGGACAAGCTGATTTGTGAAAAGCTTGATTCGCTTCTTCGCCAAAAGGCAAGCCTTGAAGAGGAAAAAAACAGTTCAAGCGAAAGAATTTCTTATTTTGAAAAAACAAACAGCCTTGCTCAAAATGAAGCAAAAGAGATAGAAAATAAAATTGCTTCAGCTGAAAAAGAACTTGAAAGCGCAACAGGCAATGCGCAGGAAATTCTTGAAAAAAGAGAGAAGTTCAGGCAAAAAAGCGAAGAGATAAATCTTGACCTTGTAACGCTTGTTAAAGACTGTGAATCAGCAAAGCTTTCTATTGAGGAACTTGAATTACGTAAAAGCAGTCAGTCAGACCGTGCAAAAACAGTAATTGATGAAATTAACGCCATAAACGAGCGTAACGAAGCACTTTTACTTTCGATAGGTCAAATTGAAGCTGAGGCTCAAAATCTTCGTGAAAAAGCACGAGAGTCCGAAAATTCCGTTAATACGCAGATAAAACAACGTGATTCACTTGAAAAGCGTTCGGGCGAACTTCGTCTTCTTGAACGCACCAAAGGTCAGGAAAGAGAAAAACTTTCGGCCGAGCTTGTTCGTCTTGATGAACGCAAGATTGCAATGCGTAAGGAGTATGACGAGCTTAACGATATGCTTTTTGAGCAATACGAGCTTACTAAGCGTGAAGCAGAGGCACTGAATATCGAGATTGAGGATATGACCGCCGCAAAGAAACGGCTTAACGAAATTAAGGTCGCCATAAAAGCTCTTGGCTCAATAAATGTCGGCGCTATCGAGGAATATAAAGAAGTTGCTGAAAGATATGAATTTCTCAAAGAGCAGATTGACGATGTTGAAAAGTCAAAGTCTGAACTTCTTAAAATTATTGAGGATTTAACAGCCTCAATGAGTGAAAAATTTCTTGATAAATTTAATAAAATTAACGCTGAATTTAAAATATCGTTTGCCGATTTCTTCGGAGGCGGTAACGGCGAGATTATTCTTGAGGATCCCGATAATTGTCTTGAGTCGCCGATTGAAATTAAAATTCAGCCACCGGGTAAATCCGTTCAAAATATAAATCTGTTTTCAGGCGGCGAGAAATCGCTTGCGGCAATGGCACTGCTTTTCAGTGTGCTTAAGGTACAGCCTGCGCCGTTTTGTATTTATGATGAGGTTGAGGCTGCGCTTGACGACGTTAACGTAGAGCGTTTTGCAAAATATATGCGTAAAATGACTGATAAGACGCAGTTTATTTCAATAACGCACCGCCGTGGAACAATGGAAGAAGCTGATGTCTTGTATGGTGTTACTATGCAAGAAAAAGGCGTTTCAAAGCTTATTGAGCTACAGACGGCGGAGCTTGCCGCTCAAATGGGACTTGAAGAATAAGGAGTGTTATAAATGGGCATTTTTTCAATGTTTAAAAAAGGTTTAAAGAAAACTCGTGACGAGGGTATTACCGCTCAGATGAATGAGGTTATGGACTCTTATGAAAAAATAACCGACGACCTTTTTGACGAACTTGAGGAAGTTCTTATAATGGGTGATGTCGGTATGCCGACCGCCGAGCGAATTATAAGAGATTTGAAAAATAAAATTGAAAATGATAAAGTAACTGATGTTCGTCAGGTACGTGAAATGATGAAAGATATTGTTTCGGGTATTGTGTGGGGCGGAAGTTATTTAAAACTTCGTGGAAAGCCTGCCGTCATTCTTGTTATCGGTGTAAACGGGGTCGGAAAAACGACTACAATAGGCAAGCTTGCAATGCGTCTTAAACAGCAAAACCGCAAGGTTATTCTCGGCGCCGCCGATACTTTTCGTGCCGCCGCTATCGAACAGCTTCAGGTTTGGGCTGACAGGGCTCAGGTTGATTTGATTAAACACGCTGAGGGCGCAGATCCCGCCGCTGTTGTTTACGATACAATTCAAGCAGGTAAGGCGAGAGGCAGCGATGTTATTATTATTGATACCGCAGGACGTTTGCACAATAAGAAAAATCTTATGGACGAACTTAACAAAATCAGCCGTGTAATTGAAAGAGAACTGCCTGATGTATCTAAGGAAGTGCTTCTTGTACTTGACGCAACGACAGGTCAGAATGCAGTTAATCAGGCAAAGGATTTCAAAGAGGCTGCGGGAATTACGGGTATTGTTCTTACAAAGCTTGACGGAACCGCAAAAGGCGGAGTTGTTCTTGCCATAAATAATGAACTCGACGTACCGGTCAAATTTGTCGGTGTCGGTGAAAAAATTGAGGATTTACAGCCGTTTGATGCTGACGCATTTGCAGCTGCGCTTTTTGATGTTACTGTTCCCGAGGACGACCCTGAAATCACCGATTTTATTACTAACGACGCTGAGGAATAATTATGGATTTTATACTTGCAACAAATAATATGAAAAAGCTTGCTGAAATGCAAAGAATATTATCTCCGCTTGGGATAAATGTTGTTACGGCAAAAATGCTTGGAATTACTTTAACTGAAGTTGAAGAAGACGGAAAAACATTTGAGGATAATGCCAAAATCAAGGCTCGTGCCGCTTGTAAGGAAACCAATATGCCCGCAATTGCCGATGATTCGGGACTGTGTGTCGATTATCTTAACGGCGCACCGGGAATTTTCTCGGCACGCTTTGCAGGTGAACACGGTAATGACGAAAAAAATAACGACCTGCTTCTTGAAAAACTAAAAGGTGTTCCCGAAAATGAGCGCACCGCTCACTATGTATGCGCAATATGCTGTGCATTTCCGAATAAAGATGAAATTGTTGTTCGTGGCGAATGTAACGGTTTGATAGGCTTTGAACGTGACGGCAATGAAGGCTTTGGCTATGATCCGTTATTTTTAGTTGACGGTAAATCGTTCGGAAGATATACTGCTGATGAAAAGGATAAAATCAGTCACCGTGGAAAAGCACTTAGAAAATTATGTGAAGAACTTAAAAAAGTTATTGAATAAATAAGATTATATACCGAATTGGAGAAAATATATGACATCAAAAGAAAGAGCACAGTGGCGAGCAAAGGCTAATTCATTAGAGCCGATTATACAAATCGGTAAAGAGGGAATAAGTGAAAATCTTATTTCTCAAATAGACGATACGCTTGATGTTCGTGAGCTTATTAAATTAAGAGTTCATCTTGAAACCGCACCTAAAACGCCAAAGGAACTTGCTCAGGAGCTTGCAGAGCCTTTAGACGCTGATATAATACAGGTTATTGGCGGTATAATTGTTCTTTATCGTAAGGCTGATGAGGAACGTATCGCTGAAAAAAAAGAAGAAACGTGGTGCCCAGACGGCTAAAGCAGTCGCTAAGAAAAAGGTAAAAATAAAGGGCAAAAGACAGCGTCAGCGTGAAAAGGAAGAAAAAAATCCGTACGCTAAATATGACCGCCCTAAATTTAGGGGCAGATAGTTTTTGCAATAACGCTGACATTATGTGCCTTATACGGCTGCATAGGGCATATAAATAATTTAACTGACTGTTTGCAGCTTGAAAGGCAGGCTATGGGAATTTATATGAAAATCGGTATTTTCGGCGGAGCGTTTAACCCTGTCCATAACGGTCATCTTCATCTTGCCAAAGGCTATGTAAAAAGTTTAAATCTTGATAAAATAATATTTGTGCCGACTGCTGTTCCTCCGCATAAATCTGCTGACGATTTAGCCGATTTTGACGACAGACTTGCTATGCTTGAGCTTGCGGCGGAATCGTTTACAAACTGTGAAATTTCCACTGCCGAAAACGAACGGGAGGGAAAGTCGTACACTTACGATACATTAAAGTATTTTGAGAGTTTATATCCCGGCAGTGAATTTTATCTTATAATTGGAGCAGACCAGTTTTTGACATTTGATAAATGGTACAAATCAAATGATATTTTACAAATGGTAACTCTTTGTACCGCTGCAAGAAAAGATGACGAGGAAAGGGCAAAGATACTTGATTTTTCACAAAAGCTCGACGGCCTTGAAAAATCAAAATTCTTTTTGCTCGATGAGCCTGTTTTTAAAGTAAGCTCGTCGCAAATCCGTCAAATGATTATGTCGGGACAGGATATTTCAAATCTTGTTCCCGAAAAAGTTAAAAAATATATTTCAAAAAAGGGGCTATATCGTGTATAATATAGATGAGTATGTCGATTTAATTCGTGAGCGTCTTTCGGATTATCGTTTTCACCATTCGATGTGCGTTGCAAAAAGTGCAAAGGAGCTTGCTAAAAGGTACGGCGCAGACCCTGAAAAAGCAGAGGTTGCAGGTGTTTTGCACGATGTAATGAAAGAAAGTACAAAAGAAGAACAGCTTGAAGTTATTGAAAAAGCAGGTATGAGCCTAACGGAACTTGAAAAATCACATAAAAAGTTTTATCATCAGGTATCAGGTGCCGCATTTGCAAAAGCAGAACTCAAAATAACAGACAGTGAGATACTGAACGCAATTCGCTATCATACAACAGGCTGTGCAAATATGTCGCTTATGGAGCAGATTGTTTATCTTGCCGATTTTATTTCTGATGATCGTGACTATGATGATGTCGATATTATGAGGCAAAAGGTTGACGCTTCACGTGAAGAGGGAATGCTTTACGCAACAAGGTATACAATAGTTTCGGTAATTAACAAGGGTGCGATACTTCATCCCGATACGGTTGATGCTTACAACTGGTTAATTAAAACTTATTTTGATAAAAGAAAAGGGTAATTTATGCAGACGCTTGATTTAGTTAAAACGGCTGTCAGAGCAATTGACAGCAAAAAAGGCGAAAATATAGAGGTTATCGGCATTACAGATTTAACTGTTATTGCAGATTATTTTGTTATTGCCAACGGCACAAGTTCAACACAGGTTAAAGCCATCGCCGAAGAGGTTGAATATAAACTTGAGCAGGCGGGAGTTTTACCTCATCATATTGAAGGAAAAACAACGCCTTGGGTATGCCTTGATTATAATTCGGTTGTTATTCATATTTTTTACAAGGAACAGCGTGATTTTTATCAGCTTGAACGCTTGTGGGAAGATGGAAATAAAATAGATATATCAGATTTTTTGGAGGATTAGTATATGGATTACAATTTCAAAAAAATTGAAGCAAAATGGCAAAACATTTGGTACAGTCAAAATACCTTTGCCGCTAAGGATGATTATTCGTTACCGAAATTTTACTGCCTTGTTGAATTTCCGTATCCGTCGGGTCAGGGACTTCACGTAGGTCATCCACGTTCTTATACAGCGCTTGATATTGTTGCAAGAAAGAAAAGGCTTCAGGGCTATAATGTCCTTTATCCTATGGGCTGGGATGCGTTCGGTCTGCCGACTGAAAATTATGCAATTAAAAATCATATTCATCCCGAAGAAGTAACTAAGACTAATGTTGCTCATTTCAAATCACAGCTTCAGTCGCTTGGTTTCTCTTTTGACTGGACGAGAGAGATAAATACTACCGATCCGTCATATTATAAGTGGACACAGTGGATTTTCCTTCAGTTTTTCAAAAAAGGTCTTGCTTATAAAAAAGAGATGGCTGTAAACTGGTGCACCTCCTGTAAGTGCGTTCTTGCAAACGAGGAGGTTGTAAACGGCGTGTGCGAACGCTGCGGCAGTGAAGTTATCCGTAAAAATCAAAGTCAGTGGATGCTTAAAATTACCGAATATGCACAAAGGCTTGTTGATGATTTGGACGACCTTGATTTTATTGACAGAGTTAAGGTTCAGCAAAAAAACTGGATTGGCAGATCAACAGGTGCCGAAGTCGATTTCGGTACTACTCTCGGCGATACTCTTACCGTATATACAACACGTCCCGATACGCTCTTCGGTGCGACATATATGGTTATCTCTCCCGAACATCCTCTTATTGAGAAATGGGCGGATAAACTTTCAAATCTTGACGAGGTACGTAAATATCAAAACGAGGCTGCACATAAATCAGACTTTGAACGTACAGAGCTTAATAAAGAAAAAACAGGCGTAAAGCTTGAGGGCGTTTTGGGTATTAATCCTGTCAACGATACTGAAATTCCTATTTTTATTTCGGATTATGTACTTACTTCTTACGGTACAGGCACCATTATGGCTGTACCTGCCCATGATACTCGTGACTGGGAATTTGCAAAAAAGTTCGACCTGCCTATCATTGAGGTTGTTGCAGGTTCTAAGGTCGGTGTCGAAAATGAAGCGTTTACCGACTGCTATACAGGTAAAATGGTTAATTCGCAGTTCCTTACAGGTATGACTGTTGAAGAGGCAAAAGTTGCAATCACCGACTGGCTTACCGAAAAAGGAAAGGGTCATCAAAAGGTTAATTTCAAACTTCGTGACTGGGTATTTTCACGTCAAAGATATTGGGGTGAGCCTATCCCGATTGTTAAGTGTGACGACTGTGGTTACGTTCCCATTCCGGAAAGTGAACTTCCTTTAAAACTTCCAAAGGTTGATTCCTATGAGCCTACAGATACAGGTGAGTCTCCGCTTGCAAAAATGACAGACTGGGTTAATACAACGTGTCCGTGCTGCGGCAAGCCTGCTAAAAGAGAAACTGACACTATGCCACAGTGGGCAGGTTCTTCATGGTACTTTTTAAGATATATGGATCCTCATAATGATAACGCTCTCGTATCACCTGAAGCCGTTAAATATTGGGGACCGGTTGACTGGTATAACGGCGGTATGGAGCATACAACACTTCACTTGCTTTACTCACGTTTTTGGCACAAATTCCTTTATGACATCGGTGTTGTTCCGACAAAAGAGCCGTATGCAAAGCGTACGTCGCACGGTATGATTTTGGGCGAAAACGGAGAAAAGATGTCAAAGTCAAGGGGCAATGTTGTTAATCCTGATGATATTGTAAATCAGTATGGCGCTGACACAATGCGACTTTATGAAATGTTTATCGGCGATTTTGAAAAGGCTGCTCCATGGAACAGCGATTCAATCAAGGGATGTAAGCGTTTTATTGAGCGTTTTTGGAATTTACAGGAAATTGTAAAAGACGGCGATGAATATTCACCCGAACTTGAAGCTATGATGCACAAAACTATCAAGAAGGTTACTGATGATATTGAAAGTTTAAAGTGCAATACCGCTATTGCCGCAATGATGAGCCTTGTTAACGAAATGTATGCAAAGGGAGTTAATAAAGCAGAACTTAAATCTCTTACGATTATTCTCAATCCGTTTGCACCTCACGTTACTGAGGAGCTTTGGCAGGTTATGAATTTCGGCGGTATGGTAAACGAGGCAAAATGGCCTGAATATGACGAGGAAAAAACTAAAGAAAATTCAGTTGAAATCGCACTTCAGGTTATGGGTAAGGTTCGTTCAAGAATTACAGTTGACGTAAATATTTCCCCTCAGGACGCTATAGCTCTTGCAAAGGCTGATGAGCGTATCGCAAGCGAAATTGAAGGTAAGACAATTAAAAAAGAAATTTATGTTCCCGGCAAACTTGTTAATATAGTTGCCGTTTAAACCAAAGAGCTATCTCACATTTTATGAGATAGCTTTTTTAAATTGCACTTGACATTTTGATAAAAAATAAATATAATAATTGCATACAAATAAATTGTACACAATCTAATATGTGAAAGGATAATTATTATGAGCATTTATAGTTACAAAGTAAAAGATGGAAGCGGAAAAGATGTTCTTTTATCGGATTATAAAGGAACAGTTCTTTTGAGTGTCAATACAGCTACCGGTTGCGGTTTCACTCCTCAATAGGACGGGGTGCCGGATTTGTCCGAAAAATATTCAGACAAAGGTGTGGAAA
>JAJBVC010000039.1 GCA_020860025.1 Clostridiales bacterium
CAATATCAAAAGAATACCACACAAAATAAAAATTATAAACGTAAGATTGTAAAATAAAAACAGTTTTAACTTATTGATACAATGCTTTTAACTGAATAAATCACAAATTAAATGTTTTTATTGATAGAAAAAACATTGCGTGGTATACTATTTTTATGAAAAATTATCACACACATACCGTGCGCTGCCGGCACGCCTACGGTCAGGACAGAGACTACGTTAGATCCGCAATTAAAGCCGGTTTTGAGGAAATTGGCTTTTCAGACCATGCGCCGATGCTTTTTCCCGAAAATTACACATCTTCATTTCGTATGCTTGCAAGTGAGGCTTCTGATTACGTAAAATCCGTCAATGCTCTCAAAGAGGAATTTAAGGATGAAATAAGCATTAAGCTTGGCTATGAGATTGAATACTATCCTGCTCTTTTTGATAAGACAGAGGCTTTTCTTGCTCAATTAGGATATGATTACTTAGTCTTGGGTCAGCATTATACGGATAACGAATTTGAACCTTATGCACATTACAGCGGTGCGAAAACCGACAATGTAATCCATTTAAACAAGTATATCAATCAAGTTATTGAAGGACTTAATACCGGCAAATTTTCATATGTCGCCCACCCTGATTTAATCAATTTTACAGGCGACAGTGATATTTACGAAGAAAAAATGACGTATATGTGCAATGAAATTAAAAGGCTCGGCTATCCGCTGGAATTTAATATGCTCGGCTTTGTTCAGCACAGAAACTATCCTAACAAGGATTTCTGGCGAATCGTCGGCAAAGTACAAAATCAGGTTATTATAGGCTTCGACGCTCATAGTCCCGATGTTTTAAAAAACAAGCATATATATCTTGATATTTGCAGGTATCTTGACAGACTCGGACTACAAATAACGGACGAAATAGTATTCAATGAATGACAAATAAGCTGTTCTTATAATAAGGATGGCTTATTTTTAATATTGCAGATTTATTATAGATTTTTCACTGCCGCATAACAAAAACATCACATTCAGCGAATAAAATATACAAAACAAATAAATTAAGAAAGAGTGTGGTTAAATGAAAAGAAAATTTACAGCGGTGCTTTTATGTCTCATACTTGTGATTTGCATTTTAAGCGGCTGCTCTGCCGGCACAAGTACAGACGATACATTGTACGGTGAAATTACCGAAATCAGCGATACGTCAATAACAATTGAAGTCGGAACAATGAAAGAAATGTCCGACGGCGACGCACCTTCTGATACGTCGGACAATGAGAATACCGATGAAAATTCAAGCGACAGCACAAGCGATAGTTCAAGTGAAAGTGCGGAAAGTACAGAAGCTGACAGCGAAAATGCTGAAGATGGCGGCGAAAATCAGCCTGATAATTCGGGCGATATGTCGATGCTTGAACTGACAGGCGAAACTCAGATAATCACTATAACAGACAGCACAGTTTTCAAAAGTCAGAGTATGGGTGGTCAGCCGAGCGGCGGAGAGCCGTCCGATATATCAGGTGACGGAGAAGAGCCTCCCGAAAAGCCTGACGGTGACGATTCATCAGACAGCGGTGAAGAACCGCCTGAAAAACCTGACGGCGAGGACTCATCAGACGGTGCAGAATCGGCTGATTCTACCGGTTCGTCTGACGGCGACAGCTCAAGTGAAAACCAACCATCCGAGGAATCAGAAGAAATATCAATATCCGATTTATCGGTCGGCGATACAATTTCAGTTACATTTGACGACGACGGAAACGCCGCCGAAATCACTTTAATGTCAGCATCGGCAGGCGGCGAAGGCGGAACAGGTGGTCAAAGCAGTTCGTCACCCGAAAGCTACGACGCAGTAACCGAGTACACATCCGACACTGAAGTTGATGGGGAATCTTTCGAATCCACAGGCACTGACGAAAACGCAATTCACGTATATAACGATGCGGTTGTAATCCTTAAAAATATTGCTGTTTCACGTATTTCTTCCGACAGCGAGGGCGGTGACAACTCCAGCTTTTACGGTGTAGGAGCGGCAATTCTTTCTACAGATTCAACCGTATATATCTCTAACTCCACAATTGAAACAGACGCAGACGGAGGTGCGGGAATTTTTGCTTACAATGATGGCACTGTCTACACGTCAGATACTAAAATCACAACTCAGCAGGATACGTCAGGCGGTATTCACGTTGCAGGCGGTGGAACGCTTTACGCTTGGGATATGACTATTGAAACGAACGGAGAATCCTCAGCTGCAATAAGAAGCGACAGAGGCGGCGGAACTATGGTTGTTGACGGCGGAACATACACCTCAAACGGTGTTGGCTCTCCTGCAATTTACAGCACAGCCGATATTACCGTAAATAATGCAACGCTTACGGCTAACAGCTCGGAGGCAATATGCATTGAGGGATTAAATTCAATTCGCCTGTTTAATTCAAATTTAACCGGAAATATGAGCGACGACAGCCAAAACGACTGCACATGGAATGTAATTTTATATCAGAGTATGTCGGGCGATTCCGAGGTTGGAAACAGCACATTTGAAATGAGCGGCGGAACGCTGACTGCTAAAAACGGCGGTATGTTTTATACAACCAATACCGAATCAACATTCGTTCTTTCGGACGTTGATATTACGTACGCAGATGAAAATGACTTCTTCCTTAAATGCACAGGCAATGATAACGAAAGAGGCTGGGGCACATCAGGCAGTAACGGTGCCGATTGCTCATTTACAGCAATAAATCAGGAAATGCAGGGCGATATTATTTGGGACAGCATCAGCAATCTTGACTTTTATATGACTGACGGCAGTACGCTTACAGGTGCTGTTATTGACGATGAAAGTTATGCCGGCGACGGTGGCGACGGCTACTGTAACGTATATATTGACGATGACTGTACTTGGATTGTAACAGGTGACAGCACCATCACCAATCTCTACAGCAAAGGCACTATAGTTGATGAAAGCGGAAAAACTGTAACCGTAGTCGGTACAGATTCAACAGTTTACGTTGAGGGCGACAGCTCATATACTGTCACGGTTGAAAGCTACAGCACTGACGTAGATTTGTCAAATGCTTCCGAATTATCGGATTGGTCTGAATACGAAGTAGAAAAACCGTCTCAGCTTAGCTGATGACTAAAATATAAAAATCATAAAAAAACGGTCGGGAATTTGATGTTCCCGACCATTTTGCGTTCTGTAAAACTTTTGTTTATTTTTTCTTTGGCTTTTTGATTTTGTTAAGCATTGCGTTGACTTCCAGAATTTGCTCTTTTGTAAAAGAACCGCCAATCATCATAAACACACGTTTGATTGAAAAGCCCTTTGCCATATCAATCATTGTCTTATTGATTGAAAATCCCATTACGCTGAGTCCCGAAGATTTTTTCTTGTTCTTATCTTTTTTCTTCTTTTCTTTATCCTTAGAGGAATCGCCGCCAAGCGTGCTTATGAGCATTTTAATCATTTTCAGAGCAAAAATCTTGCCCTTGAACGTTGAAAGAATATCGCCGATAGTGTCGTTAATTGAGAAATATCCGGGCGGTGTTTCAATATCAAACCAATTTATGACCGCCCCTTCCTCTTTAACACGGTAATCCTCGTTAAACTTATCAACCTTTTTAATCTGAGCCTCGTCTGTCAAGTCGCCGGCTTTGGCAACAAGCTTTGTTTCGCCGACATTTTTAACTTCAAAATAAAAGAAAGGATATTCGCCCTTTGACTGCTTGCCGACACTTTCACCGTTTGCAAAAAGCTCGACTTCGTTTTGGTTTGAATAAACGGTAACTTTCGTTACATCCTCTACCCTGTCAATATATCTTTTACCGCAAATATGAAGCGTCGGTTCGCTTGAAAGCCAAGCCTTATAAGCATAAAATGCATCTTTTTTATACTTACGGTCAAACGTCACAAGTCCTTTATGGTTCATACCGTTTTCACCGCCCTCGCTTCGTGCGTCAGCGGCAAAATCAAACATATTCCAAACATGGGTCGCCCATAAATACGGCCTTTGAGAAATCTGCTTTATAAGCTCCTCATGATAATAAGCCTGATATTCTTCTGTATAATCTCCCTGTTCCGGCTCGCTTGTATGCCAGTTCAAAGCCTCGCAGCCGTACTCGCTTATTCCGATTGCCCTGTTAGGATATTTTTTATGAAAATTATCAAACCACGGGCCGTACATTTCCGTCTTTCCGCCGTACCATCCAAAATAATGGTTATATGACAAAACATCGCTGATATGAACATACTCCTCATCAATACCGCACATTGTTACAACCGCAACAGTAGTCGGCCTTGTTTTGTCAAGAGAATGAGCAAGGTCATTTAGCATTTTATGATTTTCCAAAAGACTGCTGTCCCCTGCTCCGTTCATTGTAATTTCGTTTGAAAGTCCCCAAACTACAATACAAGGATGATTATAATTTTGACATATAAGCTCTGTCATTTGAGATTTTGTATTTTCTCTCGCATTTGGCATATGCTTTGAAATATAGGGAATTTCAGCCCATATAATCAAGCCTTTTTCATCACACAAATCATAAAAATACTGATTATGCTGATAGTGTGCAAGACGAATTGTATTAGCACCCATTTCGCAAATTAAATCTATATCTGCCCTATGATGCTCCGGCAGCAGTGCGTTACCTATATTCGGGTAATCCTGATGACGTGAAACTCCACGAAGCGGATATTCCCTGCCGTTGAGTATAAAGCCTTTTTGCGGATCAATCTTAAAGCTGCGGCAGCCGAAGCGCACAGTAACCTCGTCAACGCTCTGCGAGTCCTGCATAAGACTTGCTTTTAGCGTATAAAGATACGGGTCTGAAACGCCGTTCCAAAGATGAACATTTTTAATAACGGCTTTTGCCTGCGGATTTTTGCCGTTTGCGCTTACAGTTTCTATAACATTACCGTCCGCAATAATCTCAAACTTAACCTCGCCCTGTGCAAACGCCTGCATCTCAACAACAGCATCATCGCCATCTACAGTCGGAGTTACCATAATTCCCGGAGCGCCGTTATACTCAAGGTCAAAATGATTGTTATTTACACCGATAAGGCTTACATTACGATAAATACCGCCGTAAAATGTAAAATCTGCCATCTGTGGATAAACATAATCGTTAGGACTGTTATCGGCTGTAACAACGAGCAAATTATCATCAAGTATTTCGGGAATACGAGCACGAAATGTTGAATAACCGCCGTCGTGCTTTGCTATACTTTTTCCGTTCCAAAAAACCTCAGCTGATGAATTAACTCCGTCAAACTGAAGAAAGTAAACGTCATTATCTTCAAAATCGGATTTGCCAAGACGTTTTGCGTAGTAGCACTTTCCCCTGTAATAATCGTTTCCGCCATCCTGTCCGTCAATTCCGTTCCACGTGTGAGGAAGATTTACATTTTCCCAATCGCTTGGCAGTACAGACGGCACCGCCACGGCTGTCTTTGAAAATAACCAGTCTTGATTTATAAGTTTAATATTACGCATTGCTTACCTCTTATATTTCTTAATTCTTATTTGGATTTTATCAAAAGCGGCAAATGCTGCCGAAAATCAGTTTGCTAAAACTATTCGCTTTGCGAAGCACCGAATTCCTGTTCCTCTTTTAATCCGATATTATATACAAATTTCATTGCAACAAGCATTATTGCAAGCGCTGCAATCATAAATATGATATAAAGATTTTTGATGTTTTCGGACGTTTGATCAGTCTGCACATTAGCGCTTTCAACAAAGCCTACGGCGCTTAGCGCAAGAGCGACTACAGCCGAACCGATACCCTGTGAAAGCTTGCGGAAAAACGAATAAAGCGCATAAAGCGATGCCTCTTCACGGATTCCCTTTTCACGATAACTTTTTTCAATACAGTCGGCAACAATAGCCCATACGATAATTTGGAATACGCAGCATCCTATATTTACAAACATAAGTCCGACAACGTAAATAACTATACCCTTTGTGTCCGGCGTAATCGGCAAAAACAGCATCAAAATTCCTACAATCATACTGACTAAGCTTGAAGTGCAAATGAATTTCTTTTTACCTATTTTTGCAACAATTTTTGAAGCAAACGGCATTATAGCAATAAGCGGAATGTACGACGCAATCATTGCCATCGTTGATTTTTTTGCATCGCCGAAATAAAACTGGAATACAAGGTTATTAACCGACATTGACGAATTGTAAAATACAACAACGCCAATTGTTGCTATTGTAATTCCGAGAAGCGCACGATTTGTAAAGTACGATTTAAACGCTGAAAAGAAGCTCGTTTTTTCCTTTTTATCCTCACGCACAACACGCTCTGTAACCATATGACGCATTGCCATAAATACAAAAAATGCAACAACAGAAAATACTATCGCAACTATAAACAAACGGCTTGCGGATAAAACCTGCTCGTCGCTGTTTGTCGTATCATTCGTATAAACAACCTGGGGCAAAACCATAACGAGTACCGACGGAAGCGCTGCACCAATACAGCGAAATGTTGAAAGCGTTGTGCGCTGTTTCGGATCCTCTGTAATAACCGAATGAAGCGAACCGTACGGCACGTTTACCATAGTATAGGCAACAGACCAAAGACAATATGACACAAGGCACCAAATAGTTTTTCCTGTGTATGACATTCCCTGAATAGGTGTAAAAATCATAATCGTGAAAACGATAAGTCCTATCGAGCCTATCACAATCCACGGCATAAACTTGCTTTTATTACCAATTCTTTTACGGTCAACAAGGTTGCCGATTAAAACGTCGTTTACTGCGTCCCATGCTTTTGAAACGACTATAATCCAAGCCCACGTTGTAGTTTTAAGACCTATACACTGAGTATAAAACAGCAGCATATAGTTTGACACGAGCTGAAACGAAAAGTTACAACCCATATCGCCGAAAGCATAACCTATCTTGTCACGCATACCGAAGGGTCTTAAAGAAGTTTTTTCTTTCATAAATGTATTCTCCCTGTTCTCTTACTTTATTTAATTATACACGATGTTCATATTCTTTTCAATACGATAATTTATTTTAGATACAATTACCAAAAACAGTCTTATATCGCATAAAATTTACACTTTGTCAAACACTTAATTTAATACTTAAAACGTTATTGATTTTTTGTAAGAATATGTTATACTATAGTGATTGAAGTACGAAAATAACATTAAAACTCAAGTGAGAGAAAGGATTTTAGCGTTATATTATGCTTGAATTAAAAGATGTAAGCTTTACCGTTGAGGAAGACGGCAAAAATAAAACTATTATCGACCACCTCACCTATAATATTGAGGATAATAAATTTACTGTAATTACAGGCCCCAACGGCGGCGGAAAATCGACGCTTGCAAAGCTGATTGCGGGAATTGAAAAGCCTACAGACGGCAAAATTATTTATAACGGTCAAGACATTACCGATATGTCAATAACACAGCGTGCTCAGCTCGGAATAAGCTATGCTTTTCAACAGCCGGTGCGATTTAAAGGAATTAAGGTTATTGATTTAATTCGCCTTGCCGCCGGTGAAAACCTATCGGTCGCAGGTGTTTGCGAATATTTATCGGCTGTCGGTCTTTGCGCAAGGGATTATATTAACCGTGATGTTGACGCAAGTCTTTCGGGCGGCGAACTGAAACGAATTGAAATCGCAAGCGTTCTTGCAAGAAAAACTCCTTTTTCTGTTTTTGACGAGCCTGAAGCGGGCATTGACCTGTGGAGCTTTCATAACCTGATTAAGGTATTTGAAAATATGCAGTCAAAAAAGGAAAATACAATAGTTATAATTTCTCATCAGGAGCGTATTTTACGTATAGCCGATGAAATTCTTGTTCTTGCAAACGGTGCTATTCAGTCAAGCGGAAGCAGTGATGTAATGCTTGAAAAAGTCTTAAACGGTACTGATTCAAGCTGCCGTTTTTACGCTGAACAAGATAATTGATGAATACTAAAGCAGAGGATTTAAGTATGGATCAGATTCAAAAAACTTTATTAGAGCAGATTGCCGGTTTGCACGAAGTGCCGAGCGGAGCTTACAACATTCGCTCCAACGGTGCAAGTGCAGCAAGAAATACAACCGCAAACATAGATATTGTTACAAAAACGGACAAACAGGGCATTGATATTATAATCAAACCGAACACTAAGCACGAAAGCGTGCATATTCCCGTTATAATAAGCGAAAGCGGTTTGACTGAAGCCGTATATAACGATTTTTATATCGGCGAAAACTCAGACGTTGTAATAGTTGCCGGATGCGGTATTCATAACGGCGGTGACAAACTGTCAAAGCACGACGGAATACACTCCTTTCATATCGGTAAAGGTGCAAAGGTAAAATATGTGGAAAAGCATTACGGAAGCGGCGACGGCAACGGTGAGAGAATTATGAATCCGCAGACGATAGTCGATATTGACGAGGGCGGATTTCTTGAAATGGAAACAGTTCAGATAAAAGGAATCGACTCAACCGACCGCTCAACAAAAGCCACTCTTGCAAAAGACGCCAAAATCATTATAACAGAAAAAATCATGACGCACGGCAATCAATATGCAAGAACTTATTTTGAGGTTGATATGAACGGTGAAAATTCAAGTGCCAACGTAATTTCACGTTCTGTTGCAAAGGATAATTCAAAGCAGATTTTCCTGTCAAAAATCAACGGAAACAACAAATGCTCAGGTCATTCGGAATGCGACGCAATTATTATGGATAACGCTGTAATAAGTGCCGTTCCCGAAATTACGGCAAATGATTTAGATGCGGCGCTCATACATGAGGCGGCTATCGGCAAGATTGCAGGTGAGCAAATTACAAAGCTTATGACGCTCGGATTAACCGCTCAGCAGGCGGAGGAGCAAATCGTCAACGGCTTCTTAAAATAGAAAAAAATAAAGCACTGAAAAGCATAAAGCTCTCAGTGCTTTTTGTTATTTTGGGCAATTAGTCTGCAAAATATCTTTTGAGCAGACCTTCAAATGCTTTGCCGTGTCTTGCCTCGTCACGAGCCATTTCGTGAACAGCGTCATGAATAGCGTCAAGACCCTGCTCTTTAGCCATTTTAGCAAGTTCTGTCTTGCCGAGAGTTGCACCGTTTTCAGCGGCAGCTCTCATCTCAAGATTCTTCTTTGTAGAATCTGTTACAACCTCGCCGAGCATTTCCGCAAATCTTGCGGCGTGGTCAGCCTCTTCATAAGCAGCCTTTTCCCAATAAAGACCGATTTCCGGATAGCCCTCTCTGTGAGCGACTCTTGCCATTGCAAGGTACATACCGACCTCTGTACATTCGCCGTTGAAATTGTCACGAAGTCCGTTTACGATTTCCTCGCTTACGCCGTCGATAATTCCTACCTTGTGCTCGGCAGCCCAATCTGTTGCGCTGTCCTCTCTTACTGCCATCTTAACTCCGCAGATAGGGCAGATTTCAATAGGTTCGTCGCTTTCATATCCGCATACGGGACAATAATACTTTTTTGCCATTTTTCTTGCTCCTTTAAGTTAATTAAATTTTACATTACAGTGTTTGCAAATTCCACTGTAATAAACGTCTTTTTGCCGAATATCAAATCCTTCCATTCCTTTAACATCCTGATCGCCACAGTCAAAATCGTAAATCTGACCGCATTTTTCACAGCGAAAATGGCCATGAAATTCAACGCCGGCATCATATCGGATTTTATCGGCATCAATTTTAACAGGTATTATCAGTTTGCACTGTGCAAGCGCCTGCAAGCAGTTGTAAACTGTCGTTTTTGAAAAGGACGGATTATCCTTTGACACCCTGTTATAAACTGTTTCGACATCGGGATGAATACGATTTTCGGCAAGGAATTTATAAACAGCTATCCGCTGTGGAGTTGCTTTAAGACCTTTTTCCTTAAATAATGCAACTATTTCACTTGTCTTCAAATCTTCCACCACCTTGTAATCATTGTTAATTTGTAATGATTACAATTTGATTATATCATCTTTTTTCGTTTTGTCAATACCTAACTTTATTTTTTTGCAAATTTAAGAACATTTTTTCAATTTAATCGAGGGCTTTGCCCGAACATCAACATTTGTCAAGGGCGAAGTCCGCTCAGGTGGGAGATTATGACTCCCGCCTAAGAAAAAAGGTAAAACCCACCGCTTATAGAGGCGGGGACATCTTTTCAAATGTTATAGAAATAGTTAAGCGTGCAAAAATCAAAGTACAGATTTTGCACGCTTTAAGACACTTTAATTAAGACGCTTTAAACAGAAAAGAATTTTACCAAAATTTATTTTGAGTGCTGTTATATTCAAAGCCTGCTGCGCTTAACTTTTCGCAAAGCTTTTCCTTATCGACATTCATATCATCGCAAAGCTCGTCGAGTGAGCCGTAATAATCACGAAGCTTTAAATTGACTGCACTGAGCAGCATAAACGGGTCATTTGGCAGTGACATTTGTTTTCCTCTCTTTCGGATTAAGTAAAAACTCGATAGGCTTATTCCAAAACTTCGGGCAAAGCAATGCGGTCAGAGCAATCATCACCAACACGGCAATCCATTCCCAGCCCTCGCCTACAAGTCTTATAAGATAAAAAAGTCCTGCATTTTTCATTATGTACAGTATCGGTCTGTGATAAACATAAATCTGCATTGTTCTTGCGCCATATTTTGAAAAGGCAAATTCCTTTCTCGGACAAAGTGAAATAACCGAAAACACAAGAAGTCCAACAACAATATAATATGCAAGACGTAATAGTCCTCCCCAGTCGGCATACTCATCAAGCGAAGCATACTTTCTTCGGCACGTTAAAATTCCAAACAACCAATTCGACTTTTCAAACGTAACTGTACATATTACCACAAACGCAGTAAAATAAACGGCGGAAAAAATCCTGCTTATACGTTTTGACGTGACCTCAGCGACCTTTTCACTGTCCATTATATATCCGCAGTAGAAAAACGGATAAAATGTTATAACTCTTAAAACACAAAGGAAGTCCGTATCTCCCTGCATATAACTGGCAAAGCACGCAATAACAACAGACGTTATGAGAATATATTTACAGTCGATTTTGCGAAGCGCCCAGGTAATTATGTACCAAAATCCCATAGCCAGCATATACCATGTCACATCGCTTGCGGAAAAAATTTCAAATTCAGATTTAACACCGAAAATTACATTTGAAAAGCAAGTCAATATTCGTATATAAAGGAATACCATCATAAATCCAAACGCTTTTTTAATCGGCGGCTTATCACTGTTTATTCCTCGTTTTGAGAAAAGTCCGCTGACAAATACGAATGCCGGCATATGAAAAGTATAAATAACCATACTCATTGTCCCGAACATCTGACTGCTGTGAAAATACTGAAGCGTAAGATGACCGAGGACTACCATAAATATTAAAAATAATTTTAAATTATCCCATAAAGCTATTCGTTTTTTCATTTTTCGGCCTCTCTTAAACAAATTCCAAAGACAATTTAACACATTAAGAACAATTT
>JAJBVC010000221.1 GCA_020860025.1 Clostridiales bacterium
TGATTATTATGTTTAATCCTGATTTAAAAGAACTTTTAAAGGGATGCAACAGCCGTTACAGTCTTGTTGTAGGCGTTGCTAAAAGAGCGAGAGAAATTCGTGATGATGCAATAGAACACGAAGAGCCTATCAATGTTAAAACAGTTTCAACCGCAATGGATGAAATTCTTGACGGCAAATATGTTATTGAAGAGCCTGATAAGCTCAAATCAAAATAATGAATCGCTTAATTGCAACCGTTGCTGTTGAAAAAACTTTTTTTAACTACGATTCCGACTATGACTATTATGTTCCCGAAAGCCTTGAAACGATGATAAAAATCGGTATGCACGTCAAGGTTCCGTTTGGAAACGGTAATAAGCTTCGAGACGGCATAGTTGTAAAAATTTTTACAGCTATAAACTCAAAGCTCAAAGAAATAGACAGTATCGTCGGTGATAAACCCATTCTTGATGATGAGATGATTTCGCTTGCTCTTTGGCTTAAGGAGCGTTGTTTTTGCACAACATACGAATGCTTAAAGCAAATGCTTCCGAGGGGTTACGGCAAGGTCGGAGAAGCTACATCAAAAATGGTTCAGCTTCTAATTGAAAATGAAAATGATTTACCAAAGCTGACACCTAAACAAAAGAGCGTTGTAAACTTGCTTTTTGATATTGGAACAGCGTCTGTTAATGAGATTTGCGAGTTTTGTTCGGTAGGTAAAGCCGTTTTGAATAATTTGGAAAAGTATGGAGTTATTTCTTATTATGACAAGCAAATTTTCAGAAATCCATATAAGCAGATTGATAATGCGCCAACTCAAAACAGCGATATAATCTTATCAAAGCAGCAAAGAAAAGCGTTTGAAACGTATCTTGATATGCTAAAGGGCGACGGTGGTGACGCTCTCCTTTTCGGTGTTACCGGCAGCGGCAAAACACAGGTGTACCTTAAACTAATTGATGAGGCAATCAGCCTTGGAAAAGACGTAATTGTTCTTGTTCCCGAAATCAGTCTTACACCTCAGGCACTTTCAATTTTTCATAAACGATACGGAAAGCAGGTTGCAGTATTTCACAGCGGCCTTTCAATTGGCGAGAGAAACGATGAGTATAAGCGTGCTGATATAGGTGAGGCAAAAATCGTTATCGGTACGAGAAGCGCCGTATTCGCACCGCTTCATAATCTCGGTCTTATCGTTATGGACGAGGAGCAGGAAAACACTTACAAAAGCGAGCGAACTCCAAGGTATAACGCTCGTGATGTTGCAAAGTATAGGTGCAGATATAATAAAGCACTGTTTTTGATGATTTCCGCAACTCCGAGCCTTGAAAGCTATTCAAATGCTGTTAAAGGTAAATATAAGCTTTGTACTCTTACGGAAAGATTTGGAAATGCAAAACTGCCTGAAGTTATAACCGTTGATATGAAAAATGAAATGAAAAACGGCAACAAGACGCCGATTTCATCTGTATTAAAAGAACTTTTGACGGAAACTCTCGAACAAAAAAACCAGGCTATTTTGCTGATTAACCGCAGAGGCTATAATACATTTATTGCCTGTAATGACTGCGGACATGTTATAACTTGTCCAAACTGTTCAATTTCTTTAACATACCATAGCTTTAATAACAGGTTAACCTGTCATTACTGTGGCTATACAAAAATGCTTGACAATGAGTGTCCTGAGTGTAAAAGTGAAAATATTCGCTACAGTGGTTACGGCACACAGCGAATTGAGGACGAGCTTTCAGCCCTATTTCCAAGTGCAAAAATATTACGTATGGACGCTGATACTACATCAGGAAAATTCAGTCACGATAAGATGTTCACTTCATTTGCAAATCACGAGTATGATATTATGATAGGAACTCAAATGGTAGCAAAAGGACTTGACTTTCCCGATGTAACGCTTGTCGGAGTTGTAAATGCCGATAACTCTCTTTATGATGAAAATTATAACAGCGCCGAAAGGTGTTTTGACTTGATAACGCAGGTTGTCGGAAGAAGTGGCAGACGTACTCAAAGAGGTAAGGCTGTAATTCAAACGATTAACCCTTATAATCCTACGCTTGAATACGCAGGAATGCAGGATTATGAGAGCTTTTTTAAAAATGAAATTGCGCTTCGCAGGCTGATGATTTATCCGCCTTACTGCGATATTTTTTCTGCTTCTTTTGTCGGGGAAAATGAAAATACGGTTGCGCTTTGTGCCAAGCAGTTTTTTGAACTGTTAAAAGAGCTTAATAATGAATGTGGGGAAAAGATTATCGTTTTAGGCCCGAGTCCCGCTAAAATCTCAAAGCTTAATAAAAATTACAGATACCGTCTTTCGGTTAAGTGTAAAAATTCAAAAAATATAAGACATATATTTAATGAAATTTTAAAAAGAATCAGTAAAATGAGTAAATATAGGGATGTCGATGTTTCTGTTGATATAAATCCCTATGATTTGAATTAGGAGAATAAAAATGGCATTAAGGAATATTGTAAAGTTCGGTGACCCGATTCTTTATAAAAAGAGCAGAGTTGTCGAAAAATTTGATGACAGACTTGCAACTCTTATTGATGATATGAAAGAAACTATGTATCACGGCAACGGCGTCGGTCTTGCTGCTGTTCAAGTCGGAATATTAAAAAGAGTTGTCGTTATTGATATAGGCGAGGGTTGTATGGAACTTGTTAATCCTGAAATAACTCTTGCTGAAGGTGAGCAGATTACGCAGGAGGGATGCTTGTCGCTTCCAAATAAATTTGCTACTACATCACGTCCGCAGAAAGTTCAGGTTAAGGCTCAGGATAGAAATGGAAAATGGCAGGTTTTTACAGGCGAGGATTTAAAAGCAAAAGCGTTTAGCCATGAGATTGACCATCTTGACGGAATTTTATTTACGTCGCATATAGTTGAGGGCGAATCTTTAAAATCGGAATAGGTGATTCAATGAAAATCATTTTTATGGGCACGCCTGATTTTGCGGTGCCTTGCCTGCAAAATTTAATTGACAGCAAGCACGAGGTTGTTGCAGTTTTTTCTCAGCCGGACAGACCTGTTGGCAGAAAGCAAATTTTGACTGCACCGCCTGTTAAGGCTCTTGCAGTTGAAAATAATATTCCTGTTTATCAGCCGTTGTCGCTCAAGGACAGTGAGGTTATAAAGCTGATAAAGGATATGTCAGCCGATTTGATTGTAGTTGTAGCTTACGGAAAAATTTTACCGCCTGATATTTTAAATGCTGCAACTTACGGCTGTATAAATGTTCACGCATCGCTTCTGCCAAAATATCGTGGTGCTGCTCCTATTCAGTGGGCGGTTCTCAATGGCGAAACAATTACAGGTGTTTCAATAATGCAGATGAATGAGGGACTTGATACCGGCGATATTTTACTTATGAAGGAAACTGAAATTGGTGAAAACGAAACGTCTCAGGAACTGTTTGACAGATTATCATTTATCGGTGCCGGTTCACTTTTAGAATGTATTGAAAATATTGAACAAAATAAAATAAATCCCATTAAACAGCCGCAAAGTGATTTCAGCTATGCCGAAAAGATAACAAAATCACTTAGTCCCATTGACTGGGCAAAGTCGGCTCAAAGCGTGCATAATCAGGTAAGAGGACTGCAAACCTGGCCTTGTGCTCAAACTGTGTTTAACGGCAAAATTTTGAAAATTCATAAAACTCGCTTATCAGACAAAATCGGTAATAAATCAGGATTAGTTGTTGATAATATTGGTGTGATCAGTGTTTGCTGCGGTGACGGCAAATGTGTTGATATTTTAGAGCTTCAAGCCGAGGGAAAAAAGAAAATGGATTCAAAATCTTTTCTTGCAGGCAACAATATTAAAATTGGCAGTTTTTTAGGATAACAGCGTGAAAGGCTATGGTGATTAAATTATGGGGACATATTTTTCTTATTACCTTACGGGTTTTATAATGATTCCTGTATTCATTTTTGCATTATATTGCCAAGTTAAAGTTAAAAAGTCTTTTAATAAATACTCTAAAGTCAGAAACCGCAGAGGTATGACAGGTGCGGACGCTGCTTACAGGCTTCTTCAGTTAAACGGAATAACAGACGTAAAAATTAAGAGAATCAGCGGAACACTTACTGATTATTACGACCCTAAGAAAAAAGAAATTTGCCTGTCACAGGACGTTTTTTCATCAACAAGTGTTGCAGCAGTAGGTGTTGCATGCCACGAAGCAGGTCATGCCTGCCAGCACGCACAGGGATATGCAGCATTGAAGCTTAGAAATGCAGTTATACCATTAACAAGAATCAGCTCATATCTTGGAATACCTCTTGCATTGATTGGAATGATGATTTACAGTGAAGCGCTTATTTATGCAGGTCTTATATTGTACGGTGCCGTTGCGCTTTTTCAGTTTATAACTTTACCTGTTGAATTTAATGCGTCAAAAAGAGCGCTTAATACGATTGAATTAAACGGCTTTTTGGAGGGCGAGGAATATACCGGCGCAAAGCGTGTTCTCACAGCGGCGGCTTTAACGTACGTAGCTGCGCTCGCTTCGGCTCTTGCAACGCTGCTTCGTCTGTTTCTTATTATGAGCAGAGGTAACAGAAATTGATAAAAAGCGCAAGGCTTACAGCATTTGAAACGCTGTATAAAATATTCTATGACAATGCTTATTCCAACATTGCACTTGATAAGGCTCTGTCGGATATTGATGGCGAAAAAGCATTTGTAAGTGCTTTGGTTTACGGTGTGGTTGAACGTAAAATAACGCTTGATTATTTTATTGATAAATATGTTTCATCAAAATTAAAGCCTAAAATCAGAATAATATTAAGGCTTGGTGCGTATCAGCTCCTGTTTATGGACAAGGTTCCGTCAAGCGCCGCTATAAATGAAAGCGTTAATCTTGTAAAAGAAATAAAGCAGGATTACTATTCAAAGATGGTTAACGCCGTCTTGCATAAAATCGATAATGATAGAAAGTTTCCGGATGATTTATCAGTTGAATATTCCGTTCCAAAGAATCTTATTTCCATGTGGAGTAAGCAGTATTCTCTTGAAACTGTTAAATCGTTTTTGCCGTATATTAACGGCAGACCTCCCGTTTTTGCGGTTGCAAATACTTTATATGTCGATGCCGATGAGCTTTCATATGAGCTTTTAAGTGAAAATGTGGACTGTGAAGTTACAGGCGAGCTTGTAAAAATCAATTCGGGTTTTGATTTGAATAAACTGAAATCATTTAAAAACGGACTTTTTCATATTGAAGATATGTCTTGCTACGAATGTGTCAAGGCGATGAACGTTTGTGAAAATGATTTAGTTTTGGATTTATGTGCTGCACCGGGAGGTAAGACCTTTACAATTGCCGAAATGATGAATAATACAGGTAAAATATATGCGCTCGACCTCTACAAAAACAGAGTTAATCTTATTAAAAAAGGTGCCGAAAGATTAGGACTTACATCTGTTATTACCGATGTCAATGATGCTACGGTTTTTAACAGTGAACTTCCTAAATTTGATAAGGTGCTTTGCGATGTTCCGTGTTCGGGTTTCGGAATAATTCGCAGAAAGCCTGAGGTTAGATATAAAGAACTTGACAGTATTAAGGATTTGCCTGAAACACAGCTTGCAATTCTTGAAAACGGTGCAAAGTATCTTAAAGAAAACGGCATGCTGATTTACTCTACTTGTACATTAAATAAAAAGGAAAACGAGCAAGTCACATCCGCTTTTTTAAATAATGATAAAGATTTTAAACTGAAATATGAAAAAACTTGTTTTCCGTCTGAAAACGGCGGCGATGGTTTTTATCATGCAGTAATGAGTAGATAGATGAAAACTGATATTAAGTCACTTACATATGAACAACTGAATAATGAGATTTCAAAGCTTTCTCTTCCAAAATTCAGAACAAAGCAGATTTTTGTTTGGCTTCATCAGCAAGGCGTTAAATCATTTGATAAAATGACAAATATCAGCAAGGAGCTTCGTCAAAAATTATCTGAAAGTTTTTATATATCTTCGTGCACCGTTGAGGATAAGTATGTATCTAAAATTGACGGTACAGTTAAATATTTATTCAGACTTTGTGATGATGAATTTATAGAGTCGGTCGTAATGAAATATAAATACGGCTATACAATTTGCGTATCGTCACAGGTCGGCTGTAAAATGGGCTGTACATTTTGTGCGTCTACTCTTGCCGGATTTCAGCGTGATTTAACAGCGGGTGAGATTGAGTCGCAAATTCACACCGCACAGCAGGATTTAGGTATACGAATTTCACACGTTGTAATGATGGGAATCGGCGAACCGCTTGATAATTTTGATGAGGTAATGCGTTTTCTCGAAAATGTTAATCATATTGACGGACTCAATATCGGTATGAGGAATATAACAATTTCCACATGTGGAATTGTACCTAAAATCTATGAGCTGATGAATAAAAATTTACAGCTTACGTTAACAATATCACTGCATGCACCGAATGATGAACTAAGGTCAAAAACAATGCCTGTAAACAATCGTTATCCTATTGACGAATTATTGACGGCTTGCAGGGATTATTATAAAGCAACAGGCAGACGTGTCAGCTTTGAGTATACGCTTATTCACGGTGTAAACGACCGAAAAAGTGATGCTTTGGAACTTTGTGAAAAGCTAAAAGATATGCAAAGTCATGTCAATCTTATACCCGTAAATACTGTTTTGGAGCGTAATAATACTCAGGGAACAAAAGAAGATATTATTAAATTCAGTAATATATTGAAAAATAATGGAATAAATGCTACAATAAGAAGAACTTTAGGTGCCGATATAAATGCGTCGTGCGGACAATTGAGGCACAAAAAAGGGGTGAAGTGATTGAAAATCGTAGCAAAAACGGATAAAGGTCAGGTCAGAACATCAAATCAGGATGCCTATGCCGTCGGTGAATTTTCCGACGAGGTAGTATGGGCTGTAGTTTGTGACGGTATGGGCGGTGCCGCAGGTGGAAATATTGCGTCGGCGCTTGCCGTTAAAGTAATAAGTGATAAGATAAACGCCTCCTACCGTAATAATATGCGTGATGTTTCAATTAAAAATATGCTTGATTCCGCTTTGACGGCAGCTAATATCGAAGTCTATGATATGGCGGATAGGCAGCCTGATCTTAACGGAATGGGAACTACAGTTGTATGTGCCGTTGTCCGTGATAACCAGGCATATATTGCTCATGTAGGAGACAGCCGTGCATATGTGCTTTCAGGTGAAAATATAAGGCAAATTACAACAGACCACAGTATGGTGCAGGATTTACTTGATAAAGGAAAAATAACTTCGCAGGAAGCTGAAAATCACCCCAATAAAAATATTATTACTCGTGCTGTAGGGGTAGATAAAGTTATTGATATTGATTTTGACCAGATTGATTTAAGTGACGATGATGCTTTACTTTTGTGCACTGACGGTCTTTCAAACTATGTTACAAACAGTGAAATTATAAGTGAAATGAGCGATGGTAAGCATTATGCTTTTGCCGATCGCTTGGTTCAAAAAGCAAACGACAATGGCGGCGGAGATAATATTACCGTAGTAGTTATATCAAAATAATCGGAGTGAATAAATTATATGGATAATTATGTTGGCAAGCGTCTTGACGGCAGATATGAAATTCAGGAAATAGTTGGCGTTGGCGGAATGTCTGTCGTTTATAAAGGTTACGATAATGTAGATGACAGAATTGTTGCCGTTAAAATACTTAAGGATGAATTTTTGGCTAATGATGAATTTGTACGCAGATTTAAAAATGAATCAAAGGCTATCGCATTGCTTTCTCATCCAAATATTGTTAAAGTGTATGATTTTAGTTTTGGCGAAAAACTCCAGTACATCGTTATGGAGTATGTTGACGGTATAACACTTAAAGAGTATATTCAAAAACAAGGCGCAATTACATGGAATGATGCATTATTTTTTACAACACAAATTTTGCGTGCCCTTCAGCACGCTCACGATAAGGGCATCGTTCACAGAGATATTAAACCTCAAAATATTATTCTTCTTCCAAACGGCAACATTAAGGTTGCAGATTTTGGTATTGCTCGTTTTTCACGAAGTGAGACGAGGACGTTAACAGAAACCGCAATTGGTTCTGTTCATTATATAAGCCCTGAGCAGGCTAAGGGTGAGTTCACCGACGAACGTGCTGATATTTATTCGGTAGGTGTTGTTCTTTATGAAATGCTTGCCGGTAAGGTTCCGTTTGAGGCGGAAAATGCCGTATCCGTCGCTTTAATGCAAATTCAAAATGACGCTAAAAAGCTAACCGATATAAATCCCGATATTCCCGTAGGCCTTGAACAAATTTGTATTCACGCCATGCAAAAAAACCAGGACGACAGGTATCAGTCCGCAACCGAAATGCTGTTAGACGTTGAGGAAGTTATTAAAAATCCGAATGCAACATTTGATTATTCATATTTTGTTGATAAAGAGCCTACAAAATATGTAATGAATACCGATGATAAAATTGTATTAAAAGAAGAAACTAACGATGTTATCGATGACGATTATGATGATTTGGATGATGATGTATATTATGACCCGAATCATAAAAAGAAAGTTATTTCTGCAATCGTTATCGGTGTAATTGTTTTAATAGCTGCAATAGTTCTTCTTGTGCTTGGTATGACTTCAAGCTTTAGTTCCGAAACTACAACGCTCGAAAGTTTTGTTGGTTTTTCTTATGATGAACTTCAAAGCTCAAACAAGTATGACTATGAGTTTATTCTTGAACAGGAAAAAACCGACGAAGCGGAACCGGGCATAATTATTGACCAGTCACCTGAGGCGGGTACAAAAGTTTTGTCAGATAGTGAAGTAGTTCTTGTTGTTGCCGCTTCAATGGATGATATTACTGTTCCTAATGTATATGACCTTGATGAGGAAAAAGCAATTAAAGCATTGGCAAATGAGGGTCTGAACAACTATACAATCACAACGGTTTCAAGTGAAACTGTGGATGAAGGCTTGGTTGTATATACAGAACCTAAGGCAAACAGTATAGTTTCATCAGATGAACAGATAATTATTTATATCAGTTCAGGACCTACAACAACTACTATTGACACTATTAAAGTTCCTGATGTTACCGGCTTAAAGCAGGAGGGCGCAAGAGCGTTCCTTGAACGAATGGGATTTGAAAATATAACATTTTCCACTAAAGACAGTGAAATGGCAAAAGGCGTCGTTATCAGTCAGTCTCCGTCATCCGGTGAAACAGTATCGGCTGATACAACAATTAACGTAGTTATTTCATCAGGTGTTACAACAACTACTACAAAAGCTACATCAAAGGTTTCAATTTCAGTATCATTGCCGAAATATTACGATGATGACGGCGAATATGTAACTGATACGCTTACTGTAACTCTTGACGGCGAAACGTATCTTAGCCAGACGGTCACTCTTAAAGGCGGAAAAGCAAACGTAAGTATAACACTTGACGAGGATGATGTTGGTGTTAGAGTTAAAGTATCGCTTAAAGATTTAGGAGCTGTTGAAACGAAAACTGTCAGCGGCGGAAAAAATCAGAGTTTGTCCATTGATTTCAGCGGATTTTCCAATGATAAGCCTGTTTCGGACGATGATGAAACAACACTAAACACTGACAGTACAGATTCTACAGATGATTCGGATACAGACCAAACTGATGACGATGAAACAACTGAATCTGAAGAGGAATAAAAATGCCGGAAGGTATCATAATTAAAGGAATCGGCGGTTTTTACTATGTAGAAACTGCCGATGACATCTATGAGTGCAAAGCTCGTGGTGTGTTCAGAAAAGAAAAAATTACACCGCTTGTCGGCGACAGAGTGAATATTACAATAAATCAAAACGCAGAGAATACTATTGATAAAATTTTACCTCGAAAAAATTTTTTAGTTCGTCCTCCAGTTGCCAATATTGACTTATTGTTTATTGTCTCGTCCGCCGTTAATCCTAAAATCAATCCGCTTGTTCTTGATAGGATTATTGCAATTGCCGAATATAAAAAAATTGAGCCGATAATTATTTTTACAAAAATTGATTTGTCAGACGATTATTTGCAATTTGAAAGTATATACAGTAATGCGGGATTTAAAACTGTTAGCTGCAACAATCTTAACGGCGACGGCACTCAGGTTATTTTAGAAATCCTTAAAGGAAAAATAAGCGCTTTTACAGGTAATACTGGTGTCGGTAAATCATCGTTGTTAAATGCAATAATGCCAAATCTTGATTTAGCAACAGGAGAAACGAGCAAAAAGTTAGGCAGAGGTAAACACACAACTCGCCACTGTGAACTTTTTAAAGTTTGTGGCGGTTACGTTGCGGATACGCCGGGATTTTCAGCCATTGATATTGAAGCGTCTGAAAAAATACTTAAAGATGATTTGCCTTTTTGCTTCAGAGAATTTTTGCCATATATTGATGAGTGTAAATTTTCCACTAATTGTTCTCATATTAACGATAAGGGCTGCGCTGTCGTAAAAGCGCTAAATGACGGTAAAATATCAAAAAGCAGACACGACAGTTATGTTCATATGTATAATGACGTTAAGGATATAAAAAAATGGGAACTAAAATAAAAAGTTGCGTTATTATTTCGGGTGCGCCTGAAAGTGATATTGATTATATTAAAAATTATATAGATGACAGTTATATTATTGCAGCGGACAGCGGTTATGAAAAATGCCAAAGACTTGGCATTAATCCTGATTTAATAGTAGGTGATTTTGATTCGTCAAATAAGCCTGACGCCGACTGTGAAATTATAACGCTACAGGTACGCAAAGACGACACCGATACATTTCACTGTGTCCGGATTGCCGTTGAGCGTGGGTTTAATGATATAACTGTTTTAGGCGGTATTGGCTCAAGGGTTGACCATACTTATTCAAATATATTGTCTCTCGTTTATTGTGATGAACATGGTGTGAATTCTAAATTGGTAAATCCTGACAACTGTGTGTCTATTATTAAGAAAAAAACGGTCGTCAAAAAGAGCAACTACAAATATTTTTCATTATTTGCGCTTTTTGAAAAATGTGAAGGCGTAAGTATAGAAGGCGCCGAATATAATTTAAATAATGAAAGTATTCTTCCGTCTGACCAGTTTACTCAAAGTAATGCGTTTAAAGACGGAGAGGTAACAATTTCTTTAAAATCGGGAAAATTAATTTTAATTCAGAGTAACGATTAGCTCAAAATTTCATAGGATGTAGTAAATACAGCAAATGAGGTGTTACTGCAATGAAAAAAATGTGCAAACGTGATTACTTGTGGATTGCATTTGGTGCGGGTTGTGTAATTGCTTGCTGCTGCCCGACAGTATGGATAACAAGAATTCTTGCGATTGTAGTAATTATTCTTGGTATTATTTGCTGTAAAAGATAATGGGGGAACATTTTATGAAAATCGTACTAATTAAAAGTCCAAAGTTTTTAGCGCCCGTATTAAGA